>DNDT01000252.1 GCA_003487525.1 Flavobacteriales bacterium | reverse complement strand
GAAAGACAACTTTTTTATGTTGCACTGACCAGGGCAATGGAAAGAGCTGTACTCACCTATTCTCTCAGCAGATTCAAATGGGGTAATTTGACCTATTGCGAGCCCAGCAGGTTCATCGAAGAGCTGGATGATTCATTCATCGAAAATAAGGTGCGAAAATCGTCGTTTACATCGGACAGGGAAAGTTATTCCCCAAAAACATACCGTGTTGATCCACCGAGACCAAAACGCACCGAGAACATGATAAAGGTAAGTTCCGGGCCGTCGACCGAAATAAGCGATGAGGTAAAAGCAATTCTAAATGAATTGCAAACCGGCGCAACGGTATCACATGAAAAATTTGGAGAAGGAGTTGTCCTTGAGCTTGAAGGAAACGGTTTCAACCAGAAAGCAACCATTGAGTTTAGAAATGTCGGTAAAAAGCAACTTTTACTTAGGTTTGCTAAACTTAAACTGCTGTGACAATAAATTGATTTCTGGTTAATCACATGAAAGAAGGTGCATGGATGAACTAAGCGAGGATGTAAAACAATTTCTGTTTCCGGGAAACGAAGATGTGGAAATGTACTCCCATCGAACGATTTCAAAAGAAATTGCGGATAAAATCATATCGGACGGATTTAAATATTACGATTCATTTCAAAAAACAACCGACGAGATCATCAATGACATGGTGTATTTAAGGTACTGGGACACCCTTAGAAAACACTACGGTGGACACATCGTCGTAATTGCGATAAGCCGGGAACTCCTTCGCAGTATTCAAAAAGAGATTCACCCCAAATACGAAGCACAGCAAGTACTCAGCACTCCCCTGATCGACTTTGACGAAAACAACGGAGATGAAATGAGGTATATTCTGCCAAAGCAGTATGTAAAAGGGTATATTGACAGGCATACAGGTGAGATCACAAGAAATAAGGAATATAATCCGTCTTATACTCCACCGGGCATGGAGGGGGCAATAAAGCAACTCTATACAAGTTGATAGTCATTAAGTGAAAAATCATTAATACATTTGCAGTAATTACTTCCTTTAAATTGCGCACAGCAATATTCAATTAGTTATCGATTTCTCTAATATATGGAATACAATTCTGGACGACCAAAGATGATCATTGCCGAGTACGGCAGGCATATTCAAAAAATGATCAACCATGCGACAAGCATCGAGAATAAAGAAGAGCGCAACCATTGCGCACGATCTATAATAAAAGTAATGGGAGAGCTGAACCCGCATCTAAGAGACGTGGCAGATTTCAATCACAAGCTATGGGATCACCTTTTCATCATGTCTAATTTTCAATTGGATGTTGATTCACCTTATGATAGACCATCTCCGGAAAAATTGAATGAAAAACCGGAACCTCTGGCGTATCCCGAAGCAAATGTAAAATACCGACATTACGGTAAAATTGTCCGTCAACTGCTTGCAAAAGCAATGGAGTATGAAGAAGGTAAAGAAAAGGATGCACTGGTCAGCTCCATCGCCAATCTAATGAAAAAGACCTACATCACCTGGAACAACGACAGTGTTACGGACGAGATAATTCTGGGTGATCTGAAAAGACTTTCCAATGACAAATTAAAGGTTCCCGAAAACTTTGAGTTTGAAAATACCATTGAAATTGTCGCTAGAAATCAAAAAAGAAGAAAAAGATCTTCCAATAATCAACGACAACATAACAGAAGTCGGAAAAAGAACTGAAAATGTTAACAGAATCATGATATAAAAGAATCACTTGTAGTGGTTCTTTTTTTATTTTTAACTACCTCAAAATTCCACTATGAGTTCATTCGTAATCCAAGGCGGAAACAGACTTAAGGGCGAACTTGTTCCTCAGGGAGCCAAGAATGAAGCCCTTCAGGTTATCTGCGCTGTACTGCTAACTCCAGAGGAGGTAGTCATTGAAAAAATACCCGACATCCGGGACGTAAATCTTTTGATTGAATTACTTGGCGATTTGGGCGTAAAAACAAAGCGCATCGATGCAGAAACCTACAGTTTCAAAGCTGAAAACATTGATCTGGATTTTTTGAAAACCGATGCCTTCAGAAAGAAAGGAAGTGGACTGCGCGGTTCCGTAATGATTCTGGGACCTCTATTGGCCAGATTTGGAAAAGGCTACATTCCAAAACCGGGTGGGGATAAAATAGGACGCAGAAGGCTTGACACACATTTTCTGGGATTTCAGGAACTGGGAGCAAAGTTTGATTACAATGTGAAAGAAGAGGCTTACCAGGTAAGTGCAGAACATCTTACCGGTAAATACATGCTGCTGGAAGAAGCATCTGTAACCGGAACAGCCAATATTGTTATGGCTGCCGTTCTGGCCAAAGGAAAGACTACCATTTACAACGCGGCCTGTGAGCCTTATCTTCAACAGTTGTGCAAGATGCTTAATTCGATGGGTGCAAATATTTCCGGCATCGGATCGAATCTACTCAGTATCGAAGGGGTAGGCCAACTTGGTGGTACCAGGCATAGGATTCTTCCCGACATGATCGAGATCGGTAGTTTCATCGGACTCGCTGCAATGACGGGTTCCGAAATCCGGATCAAGAATGTGAGTTACAGCAATCTCGGGTTAATTCCGGGTACCTTTCGAAAAATGGGAATCAATTTCGAAGTACAAAAGGACGATATCTTCGTTCCTTCTCAGGACTCATACGAAGTCGAATCATTTATCGACGGTTCCATACTGACCATTTCAGATGCTCCGTGGCCGGGACTCACACCCGACTTATTAAGTGTATTTCTGGTCATAGCCACCCAGGCAAAAGGGATGGTACTCATCCATCAGAAAATGTTCGAAAGCAGGCTGTTCTTCGTTGATAAACTCATAGACATGGGCGCCAAAATTATCCTGTGCGATCCACACAGAGCCGCGGTTAACGGGCTTGATAAAGGGCAGGCCTTAAGGGGAATTCAAAC
>DNDT01000093.1 GCA_003487525.1 Flavobacteriales bacterium | reverse complement strand
GGTAAGACCGGCTACCGCATTGTGCAGGTTTATCGCAACCGTGCCATATTCCGAAGGCAGTACCGCTGTACGGTGGTCTGCATTTGAACCTGTGACACTTAATCCAGTTTCAAACTGAAAGTGCTTGGACATTTTTCCGGAATCCGGTTTTCTGTTCACCGCATACTGGCCCGAATACTCAATGGAAGACAACCAGGTCGACAGGAAATCGGCCCCGATGGAGACAATGGTCTGGGCCTTGTCAAACCGGTAATTCGGAATGTACGGTTTATTGAACGATTCCTGATGGGCGGCAATGATTCCGCTGTACGAAATATTGTCAAACATCACATGTCTCACATCCGCCGCCCCTTCAGCTCCGTAATGACCGATAAAATTATCGATGATCGCCTGAGCGGTCGGGCTGATCATGGTATTGCTCAGCAATCTTATTTTTCCACCTTTTGCAACGGCAGCTTTGATGGCGTCGGTTACAGCCTTATCCGCTTTTTCCCAGGAAACTTCATTTCCTTCCTTGTCCATTGGACTTTGAGCGCGATTTGAATCGTAAAGGGACAGAACACTGCTGTTGACCCTTGCATTTACCCTTCCTCCACTTACGGAAGAAAGTGGATTTCCCTCAATGTGAATCGGCCTGCCTTCTCGGGTTTTTACCAATACACTGCTGTAATCGTTCCCGTCGAAATAGGTCGAAGCGTAATAATTTGCCACCCCCGGATTTGATTCCTCAGGTTTGATGACATAGGGAATTGCTTTTGTAATCGGAGTTTCGCAGGACGCCACGGTAGCTGCGGCAACACTAAATCCGAGAAATTTTAAAAAATCCCTTCTGTTCGAATTGGTGGAAGATAAAAGATTGTCTTCACCAATAAACTCATCTACAGCAATGTATTCTCTGAACTCCTTGTTTTTTTGCTCGATGAAAGACGGTTGCTCCGTCAATTCCTCAAATCCTTTCCAGTATTTTTTCTTGGCTTGGCCCATATTCTCTTTCGCTTGAGTCAAATTCTTAATAATGGCATTTGGAACATTCGATGCCACCTAATTCACTTACAGTTAATTTACCGTCCCTCAACATCTCCTCTTTCAATTCTTCGGGAAGTCTGGCATGCATTTCATCGTAATAGCCATTGCCTTCGGTCGCCACCTTGGTATCCCTGTGACAGTTCACACACCAACCCATTGTGAGGGGAGCAAATTGTTCAAGTACATCCATGGTCTCGACCGGCCCGTGACATGTCTGGCATGCAACTTTACCCACGGTAACGTGCTGAGAGTGGTTAAAATAAACGTGATCCGGCAGATTGTGAACCTTTGTCCATTTCAGTGGTTCAGACTTTTCGGCGGTGTATGCCTGCGATGCAGGGTCAAAACCAATGGAAGCATATATTTTGGCTATCTCGGTGGTACCGGTGTTGGTCCCTTTTTGTATATAGGTATGACAATTCATACACACATTGGCCGCGGGAATACCTGCGGTCTTGCTGTTTCGAGCTGAAGAATGGCAGTAGTTGCAATCGATCTTCTGTGTTCCCGCATGAACCGTGTGCGAAAAGTTCACAGGTTGTTCAGGTTTGTAGCCCTGATACACACCTACACTGAGTAAACTGTCCCAGATTCCTTTTGTTCCAATGACACTCACAATGATGACAAGGACGGCAAAAAACGTTTTATTGGCATTTATCCACCTCAACACTCCCTTGTAAACCGAAAGCTGAACGGGTGCCGTCGAACCTGCTTTTTGAGCCTCAATTTGAACCAGGGCATGTTTCAGGTTTCTGAGCAGGCTCATTAATATATAGAGCAGAACCACAACACCGAGCAAAATAATCCAGGGCTGAATACTCGGTTCTTTTTCAACAGCTACAACTGTTTCACCGATTGGGGCTGCATCCGCAACCACCGGTGGATTTGCGATATACGTCAATATGGCTTCAACCTCCTCATCATTTACCGCCTGCATCGGCATCGGGGTCTTGTTGAACTTTTCAAAAAGCGCCGTTGCATATGGGTCGCCTTTGTCCAGAACGGATTGAGAATTTTTTATCCATTCCCTGAGCAAGGCGGGATCTTCCCAGCGATCTTCAATACCGGCCAATCCAGGACCAATCAATTTCTGATCGGTGATGGTGTGACAGGCCGAACAATTGGTCTTGAACAACTTTTCTCCATCGATTTGTGACATTACTGCCACTGGCAGGAAGAGTACAAACAGGGTAAATATAACAGGCACTTTGAAGCCTAATCTGTTTAGAATCCTCATATTGAGAAGGTTACGGTTAAAATTGTGAAATGTGTGACATCCTTTGGAACACAGGAGGCAAATTTAAAAGAATCCGCATACTCTGTATAGACTTTGAATTAAAATGCCTTTTGTGAATATAATTTAGAATCATTCTAAATAAGGAATAATGTAATTATTTTTATGCCGGACACTTCACATTGTGACGAAGTCCTTACTTTTATCGCAATGAAGTATACCAACCGCACCATTAATTTAATTCTGTTACTGAGTATCGTATTTCTCGGTCACGGAGCAGTGTGGGCCCAGAATCAGGGACCGGAATTCAAAGAATATGAACTGGTCACCCTGACCGATTCGAGAATTTCCACACTGAGCGATCGGTACAACAGAACGCATCAGGTTTATGGTTACAGGGTACAGATCATTTCCTCGTCCAAAAAAGAAAAAGCCAAAAAAGCAAAATCGGTTTTTGCGTCCAAGTATCAGGGTTATGTAGCCCACGAAATTTATCAGCAACCGTTCTTTATTATTAAAGTCGGAGATTTTTTATCCAAAATAGAGGCCGAGAAACTGCACAGGGAAATCCGGGAAGAATTTCCCGAATCATTTGTTCTCCCGGATATCGTTACTCCGTTTGAACAGTATTCCGCCAAAGACTAACCCAGTTTTTGCTTCACTTCAACTTCTTCGTAAGATTCAATAACGTCTCCTACCTTGATGTCGTTGAATTTATCGACGTTCAGTCCGCATTCGTAACCGGTCAGTACTTCTTTGACGTCGTCCTTGAAGCGCTTTAATGAACCAAGCGTACCCGTAAAGACCACGATTCCTTCTCGGATAACACGCACTCCGTTGTTTCTGTTGATTTTGCCTTCCTTAACCATGCAACCGGCAATGGTACCAACTTTCGTGATTTTGAAGACGTCGCGTATTTCGGCGGATCCAACAATTTTTTCTTCAACCTTCGGAGCGAGCATTCCTTCCATGGCAGCCTTGATTTCATCAATGGCATCATAGATAATCGAATACAGGCGTATGTCTATTTCTTCACGTTCGGCCACCTTTCGCGCACTTATCGACGGCCTCACCTGGAATCCAATAATGATGGCGTCCGAAGCAGCGGCGAGCATAACATCGTTCTCACTGATCTGTCCTACAGACTTGTGAATGACATTCACCTGAATCTGCTCGGTACTCAAATTGAGCAATGAATCGGCAAGCGCCTCGATCGATCCGTCGACGTCACCTTTAATAATGACGTTCAATTCCTTGAAGTCACCAATGGCAATTCGCCTTCCGATTTCATCAAGGGTAATGTGTTTTTGAGTTTTTACGCCTTGCTCACGCTGTAGCTGACCTCTTTTGACCGCGATGTTTTTAGCTTCCCGTTCATCGTCCATAATGTTGAACCGGTCTCCGGCATTCGGTGCACCGTTCAAACCAAGAATTGAAACCGGAACGGATGGTCCCGCTTCTTTAATATTCTGTCCACGCTCGTTGAACATGGCTTTGATTTTTCCGCTGTAGGGACCCGAAAGAATGACATCTCCCATTTTTACGGTACCGGACTGCACCAAAATGGTGGTCACGTAACCGCGACCCTTGTCCAGACTTGATTCGATAACCGTTCCAACTCCGTTTTTATTCGGATTGGCTTTTAATTCAAGCAACTCGGACTGCAGTAAGACTTTGTCGAGTAACTCCTGAACATTGGTTCCCATTTTTGCCGAAACCTCCTGGGACTGAATGTTTCCGCCCCAGTCCTCAACCAGGATTCCGATTGCGCTAAGGGCTTCCTTTACCTTATCCGGATTGGCATTCGGTCTGTCTATTTTATTGATCGCAATGATAATCGGAACACCGGCTGCCTGAGCGTGATTGATCGCTTCCTTTGTCTGTGGCATGACGTTGTCATCGGCCGCAACAACGACGATAACCACGTCCGTTACCTGTGCACCACGCGCCCGCATGGCGGTAAACGCTTCGTGGCCCGGAGTATCCAAAAAAGTAATTTTCTTGCCGTCTCCCAGTTCCACCATGTACGCTCCGATATGCTGCGTAATTCCACCGGCTTCTCCGGCAATTACATTGGCTTTTCGGATGTAATCGAGCAAGGAGGTCTTTCCATGATCGACGTGACCCATCACCGTAACAATCGGATGGCGTTCAACCAAATCTTCTTCCGAATCTTCCTGTTCCAGAATGCCTTCCTGAACTTCGGCAGAGACAAACTGAACTTTAAATCCAAATTCTTCGGCAACAATCGACAGCGTTTCGGCATCGAGCCGCTGGTTTATCGAAACGAACATACCCAGGGTCATGCATGCCGAGATTACCTCGTTCACATTCACGCCCATCAGGGTGGCAAGTTCGTTGGCGGTAACAAATTCGGTTACCCTTAATATTGTTTCCTGTTCCAGTCTTTCTTCCTGATCCTTTTGAGCCTGTTCACTCGCGGCTTCACGTTTCGACCTACGGTGTTTTACCGACTTCGATTTTCCCGTTCCGGTCAATCTGGCCAGGGTGTCCTTGATCTGATTCTGAATATCTTTTTCGGTGACCTCCGGTTTTCCCGGAATTGAACGCATCGTTTTCTTCTTGCCGGTCTCTACCGTGTCGGTACTTCCTTCAGCAGATGACACGCGTTTTCTGCGTTTCCTCTTTTTCCTCTCTGTCTCAACTTCTTCGGACGAAGACGCAACCGGAATTTTCTTTTTTGGTGGAGCTTTAACGGGCAGTACAATTTTACCGAGAACTTTCGGACCTTCCAGGTTTTTATACTGCGTCTTGATTTCCTCGATAACACGCTCGGGCGCATCCTCAACCTGTGGTTCTGCTTCAGCTTCAACCGGTTTTTCTACATCTTTTTTCGGTACGTCCTTCTTCTCGGTTACTTTTTCAGAGGGCTCCTTGTCGGCATCTTTCTTCGCTTTTTTATCCGGCTTGGTTTTCTGATTGAGTGCGTCAAGATCAATCTTGCGAATAACCTTCAAGTCTTTGCCTTCAACCTTCTTTTCCGTTTCTTTTTCTGAAACTACCTCTTTCTTTGCCGGTTTTTCCTCAGCCGCTTTTTCTTTCTTTTCAGTCTTTGGCTTTTCGACTTCGGGTTCATCTTTATGCTGTTCGGCAATCAGGTCCTCAACAGAACCCTGGACATTTTTAATCAGAACTTCTTCTTCGATACGCTGGTCACTTGAATCGTCTTCAAGCAGCTCCATTCGACTTTTCTTGACGTTGGTGGATTCCTCCTTGGCACTTTTTTCAGACTGGAACTCCTGAACCAAAAGCTCATAGGCTTCCTCGCTCAACTTGGTATTGGGATTTGATTCGATCTCCAAACCGGCTTCCTGAAGGAAGTCTACTATGGTGTGAATCCCAATGTTGAACTCTCTCGCGACCTTACTCAGCCTATTTAACGTACCAGCCATATATTCTCGTTATGCTCTATTTACTTATTCAAATTCCTGCTCGAAAATCTTCCTTACTTCAAGTATGGTTTCCTCTTCAAGGTCGGTTCTTTTTGTCAAATCCTCAACGCTCAATTCAAGCACACTCTTTGCGGTATCGCAACCAACTTTTTTGAGTTCATCAAGAATCCAACCGTCAATTTCATCCACAAACTCGTCCAGTTCAACATCTTCCTGATTTCCTTCCAATTCTCTGAATACATCTACCTCATATCCGGTCAGGGCTCCCGCCAGTTTGATGTTATACCCGCCTTTTCCGATGGCCAGTGAAACCTGATCCGGCTTTAAAAAGACTTCCGCCTTTCCTTCTTCTTCGTTGATGACAATCGAAGAAACCTTTGCCGGGCTCAGCGCCCTGCTGATAAACAACTGTGCATTGCTTGTGTAATTGATTACGTCGATGTTTTCGTTTCGCAGCTCACGAACGATTCCGTGAATTCTGGATCCTTTCATTCCGACACATGCTCCCACCGGATCAATCCTGTCGTCGTAAGACTCCACGGCAACCTTGGCGCGCTCGCCCGGTTCACGTACAATTTTCTTGATCGTAATCAAACCGTCGAATACCTCCGGAACCTCAAGTTCAAAAAGTCGCTCCAAAAATACCGGTGACACTCTGGAAAGCAATACAAGTGGCTTGTTGTTTTTCATTTCAACCTTGTCTACCACTGCTCTCAGTGAATCTCCTTTCTTGAAGAAATCACTCGGAATTTGCTCTGTTCGGGGAAGAATAAGTTCGTTTCCCTCATCGTCCAGTACAAGCAGTTCTTTTTTCCATATCTGATATACCTCCCCTGTCACGATTTCTCCGACACGGTCTTTGTATTTCTTGAAGATGTTGTCTTTTTCAAGTTCAAGAATCTTGGAAATAAGATTCTGACGAAGGGCCAATACCGACCTTCGTCCGAAATCAAGCATCTTGACTTCCTCCGAAACTTCCTCTCCAACCTCAAAATCAGGTTCGATCTGTATGGCTTTCGAATACGCAATCTGAGAATTGTCATCCACCAAATCCTTGTCCTCTACGATCTCTCTGTTCCTCCATACCTCAAGGTCGCCTTTATCAATGTTGATAATGACATCAAAATTCTCATCCGAACCATACCTCTTTTGAATCATCCCTCTGAAAACTTCTTCCAGAATGCTCATTAAAGTGGCGCGATCAATGTTCTTGAATTCCTTGAATTCAGAAAAAGACTCTATCAGGTTAATACTTGCCATTGCTGATCTATAATTAAAGTGTGCAAAATTAAAACTTATTGAGGATTCTATATTACAGGTTGGCTATCATTACGCCGTTTTGCACCGATTTTCATCTCGCCTAAAGCCATAAAAATAGGGGACTCTTGTCCCCTCTCTCAACACCGAATAATAAAATCCGGTGCAAATGTAATCATATTATTGATAAACTTCAAGTATGGACCCTGTAATTCGCATAAGTGAGATATCGGATTCCACGAGGCTATACCTTGAATTTAACTCCTGCAGGGCCGATGTCAAATAATTCAACTGAACCGTTCTGAAATCAAACGAATTAATGGCACCCAATTTGAACTTGTCTTCGGTGACGCTGAGGTTCAACTCTGCCGCCTCCAGTTTGCGCTTGTTGATGCCGTAAATTCTCTTTCGAAAAACGAAATTGTCGTAGTTGGTGTAAAGATCATTTCGAAGACTGAGCGTCATCTTTTCAATTTCAATATTGCCTATGTCCTCCCGTATGGCGGCGTTTTTAATTGCCGTATTGATCCGTCTTCCACTGAACAAATTATAGGTAAGTGAAAAATTCAAGGCATAATTGATGTTGTTCGTCTGGGCGATCTGGTTTTCAGCCGGCAACTTCACAAATTCCCTCGTGGACTGATCCAAAAACAAGGCATTGCTCTGATCGACCCGGCCCCAGGTGTTCGAAGCTCTCGCGCCAAGTGAAAACTTAGGATACATTTCTGATTTGGCCAGCTCCAGATCGTATTTCACGATCGACTGGTTAATGTACTTCGATTTGAGGTCAAGGTTGTTTTCCAGCATCTTTACCTCAAGCGTATTTAAATCATATACCTCGACAGGTACCCCAATGGGATCCGTATAGGTGTATTCCTTGTCAATTTCCTTAACCGCCAGAAGGGTATTTAAGGTTCGAACCGCATTTCGGTATGCCAGTTCCTGGTTCACATAGTTGACCGAATCCGTCAGGTAATTTCCTTCTTCAAGCAGCAAATCCGTGGTCACTGCCGATCCGTACTCCCTTTTCAGACTGACGTACTGGTACCTGTCCCTGCTCAACTTCAGTGATTTGGCAAATACTTCCAGACGCTCGCTCTCCAGACTGACCAGGTAATAACCCAGAATGATCGCCTGAACCGTATTCGCAACGACGATGGAAGCATTTCCCTCGCTTTCAAACTGCAATTTATCGTATCTCTTCCGGCTGATATCGACCTTGAACCCTTCAAACAACATCCAGTTCAATGAAAGTGAAGGCGAGAGTGTGCTCTGAATCATGATGCCCTGTGGCTGAAAAGGACTGGAAGTCTGAACGAAATCGGTAGCCGTGTTGTCCTGCGCCACACCGAACTGAAGGGTGGGCCAGCGACCGGCCTCCCCCTGGCTATTCTGATTTTGAGCCATTTCGACACCGGCCTTACTGATGTTTATGTCGTAATTGTTTTTCAGGCCCAATTCAATCGCCTGGCTCAGTGAAAGACTTTCCTGGGCATTGCCGGATCCAGCGACTAGTAACAGGAAGGAAAAAACAAAAATCATCGTTTTTCTCGTCATGCCTTGTCTATTTCTTTGAGCCTTCGGATATCAATCAAGGTCGGTTCGACTTCCAGTTTGCCCGGTTTAACTCCCGTCCAGAACCATTTGAAGGTGCGCCTGACATCGTTCATGGTAAGCACCAATGCAGGCAAGAACAGCAACAGGAAAAAGGTTCCGAACAATACACCGTATGCAACCGAAATCCCCATTGGAATTAAAAACTGTGCCTGAAAACTCGTCTCCAGAATCAGTGGATACAGACCGGCCACCGTGGTTACAGAGGTCAGCACAATGGGCCTGAAACGAGAAATACCGGCCTTGTAAATGGCCGTATACACATCGTCTCCATCCCTCAGGTTTCTGTTGAAGGCATCCAGGTAAACCACAGCATCGTTGACAAGTATTCCCATAAGGGCAATAATTCCCCAGGCGCTCAGGGTGGATACGGGTAAACCCTCTATTCCATGGCCCAGCATGGCTCCGAATACCCCAACAGGAATGACCATGATGATCAACAAACCCTGGTAAGCCGAGTTGAAATTGAGTGACAGAATCAGCATCATCAGAAACAAGACGATCAACATCATATACTGCATGGAGTCTGTCGATTTCTTTGCCCTTTTCTGCTGACCCATGTATTCGATGCGAACATCTGGATACCTGGACAATAATCTCGGCACGATATTTTGCTTCACGGATTCGAGGATGTCCGTAGTCGACGCGTAGGCATCGGCCTGGTCCGCATCAATTCGTATCTCACGCGCACCATCGAAATGCCGGATGTTCACCTCCCCCCGTTCGATCTTGTAATCGACGAGCTGACCGATTGGGTAAAGCTGTCCGCCAGGGGCCCTTAGGCGCATTTTTTCCAGAACGCCGAGGCTGTTCCTGTCCGTTTCGGGGTAACGTACCCACACACGTACTTCATCCGTACCTACAATAAGGCGTTGGACTTCATCCCCGAAAAATCCCTGGCGAATTTGTCGCGACACTTCTCCGTGATTTAGCCCCAGCATGTATGCTTCGGGTTTGAGTTTGAGTAAAATCTCGCGTTTTCCCAGCCCCGAATTGTCCGTAATATCCTTTAATTCCGGCATGGCGTTCAATTCGTTTTTCAGAAATTCCTTGGCTTCTTTAATCTCCCTGAAATTCTTGCCTCTCAGGGATATCGATACGGGCTTGCCCCACCTGTGCTCGCCACCAACAATAAATTTTTCGGCATCGGGAACTTCTCCAATTTTCTCCCGTACCCGGTTCACCACTTCGAAACTGGAAATACTCTTTCCTTCGGCATCCAGTGACACGCGCACCAGACCGGCATTCGATCCGGATTCACCCAGAGACTCGGTTCTTCCCAACTCTATGGTGGTATAGGTAATGATGGTATCGCCCGTTTCGTTGATGATGTCCTGATTGACTTCCTGAACTTTCTTCTGACAATATTCCAGAAAGGCCTTCGTTTTCGATTCGCGCTCGCCCGGCTTAAAAGCGACCTCCACCTTGAAATCGTCAAAGGGAATGGCCGGGAAAAAAGTGGTTTTGATCACATTGTTTGCAAGCAACAATGAAACGGTAATGATAAACAGGACCGGAACGAAAAATGATTTCCGCGGGTTTCGGATGATCCATTTCAGCATGTACCCGTACAATTCGTCCCGCATGTAGGCGATAAACTTATCGATCCTGCTTCGGAATGACAGCTTTCGCTCTTTTTTGGTCTGAAGGATGTATTTGCTGGCCAGATGAGTAGGCAGTACAAAAAAGGCTTCAATCAGACTGAACAACAATGAAGCGATTACCACAAAGGCCATTTGCGACATCATTTCCATTCCCTCG
>DNDT01000152.1 GCA_003487525.1 Flavobacteriales bacterium | reverse complement strand
TTATTTCCGATAACCCTTGTTTTTACTGTTGTAACACGATGGTCTGCCTCAATTACCCCTTTTGTGTCAATGCCTTCTCTCTTGCATATTTCCATAAAGGTTTTGCCTTTTTCATCGTTACCGATAACCGAACAAATGATGGGATTCGCCTCGAGGGCCTTGATGTTGAGAGCCACATTTGCCGCACCCCCCAACCTGTGTTCTTCATGGTGCACTGAAACAATCGGGACCGGAGCTTCAGGAGAAATGCGATCAACCCTTCCGTTGAAATACGTATCGATCATGACGTCGCCAATGATCAGTACATTCAGCCTGTTGAAATCCGAGAAAAGTTGATTAATGAGGTGTTTGATGCTCAAGATTTTTTTAGTTTTTCCAGGACAGACTTGATTCGATGTACGGCTTCTCTGATTTGGTCTTCTGAAGCGGCATATGAAATTCGAATGCATTCGGGTGATCCAAAAGCATCGCCGGGAACCAACGCAACGTGTCCCACCTCCAGAATATAATTGCAAAGATCGACCGAATCCGAAATTTTGAGACCATCGATTTCGGTTCCGAAATAAGAAGAAACTTCGGGAAAAACGTAAAAGGCACCTTCGGGAACATTGCATTTCATTCCGGGAATTGCTTTTATCAGATCCAGGATTAAATCCCTTCGGAATTTAAAGGCATCCTGCATTTCTTTGACAACGACAGGATCGGCTTCTACGGCCGCTCTGGCAGCTACTTGTGCGATACTGCACGTACCCGAAGTAACCTGACCCTGGATTTTTCCTGCTGCCTGTGCAATATGAAGCGGGGCACCGATGTATCCAATCCTCCACCCGGTCATGGCGTATCCTTTCGACACCCCGTTCACGGTGATCAGCTGATCGTTAATTTCAGTAAACTGACCAAGGCTTTCGTGGGTTTTTGTGTAAGAAATGTGTTCATAAATTTCATCCGAAATAACATAGATGTTCGGGTGTTTTGCCAACACATCCGCCAGTTGTTTCAAATCTTCCTTTGAGTACACTGTGCCCGAAGGATTACACGGTGAAGAGAAAATGATGAGTTTGGTTTTTGAGGTGATGTATTCTTCCAGTTTGGAAAAATCAACCTTGAAATTTGAATCGATTCCCGAATGAACCGGAACGATTTTTCCACCTGCCAGGCCCACTATTTCGCGGTAGCTTACCCAATATGGTACCGGTAAAATCACCTCGTCACCGTCATTTATCAGGCTGAGAACAACGTTCGCAAGCGACTGCTTGGCTCCGGTCGATACCACGATTTGGTCGGGTGAATAATCGAGATTATTGTCCCTCTTGAATTTTTTTGAAATGGCTTGTCTTAACTCAAGTATACCGGGCACCGGCGTGTAATGAGTGACGTTATCATCCAATGCGCTTTTTGCGGCATCTTTTATAAATTCCGGGGTGTTAAAATCTGGTTCGCCCAGGCTGAGATTGATTACATCTATGCCCTTTTGCCTAAGCTCTCTACTCCTCCTGCTCATGGCAAGAGTTTCAGATTCTGCGAGATTATTTACCCGGTCTGATAGTAGTGAATTCATCCTTGTTTTGAACAGCCCCAAAACTAAGAAATAAAAGAAATACAGCAGAATAATATATTTTTAACTTTGAGCGATACAAGCCAGTGAAAGTGAACAGACATGGATGAAATCTACGAAATACTGAAATATACCCTGCCGTCATTAATTGTTTTTGTAGCGGTCTTTCTTGTACTTAAAAAGTTCCTTGACAACGAGCATCGCAACGCGGTTTATGATTTCAAAAAAGGTAATCTCAAACTGATTACTCCGATACGATTACAGGCATATGAGCGATCTGCCTTGTTTCTGGAGCGGATTGGCATGGAAAATCTGATTACAAGAGTAAATCAACCGAGAATGACGGCGGAACAGTTGCATGTTACGCTTATTACGTCAATCCGCAGCGAATATGAACATAACCTGTCGCAACAAATATATATGAGCAGTGATGCCTGGAATGCGGTGAAGGAGGCCAGGGAAGAAACCCTTAAGATTATACACACGGCAATGGCCAATACCAAATCAAAGGGATCGGCCATTGAATTGACCACAAGTATTTTCACACTGCTCGAGGGCATTGACGTTCCTCCCAATCAAAGAGCCATTGAGATTTTGAAAAAAGAGGTGCGCCGCTTGTTCTAAAACCTGCTTAGCTGTTTCAGTTGGCATTAATTGTATACATTAGATGAACCAATCATCTGATTTTAATGAAAGAGTATTTGCCACTTTTTGGAAGGATGGGAATCTCACTGATTTTTATCCTGTTGGGTCTGGAGAAGTGTTTGGATTTTGATCGTTCAGTACAGTATTTGAATGACCACGGCTTTCCGGCTGTGGATTTTGTCCTGGTACTTTTTGTTATCATAGAGTTCATTGGAGGGATTCTGGTATTGATCGGTTACCACGTAAAAATCACGGCCCTGATCATGGCCATCTATTTGTTCCTTATCACATTGATCTATTATCCAATTTGGACCGACCTGGTTTATTACCAGGATTTTATTAAAAACCTTGCCATCACCGGCGGTTTGCTGACACTGTCATACTTTGGCGGCGGACCAAAAAGCCTTGATGGCTATGAACACTAAAAGTTAAGAATAGCTCCATGATAGGTTTATGCCACCGGGTTTTATTTAATAACTTTACATGTCTGGTCTGAAACGCCCGTTTTAAGTGAATCGCTTTTCCATACTTGTGCTGATCACCGCGTGTCTACCTCTCCTGAGTGAGGGACAGTTTTACGATGGTTCAAACCAGACATTTGGAAAAAACAGGGTTCAGTATGACCAGTTTGAATGGCAGTATTACAGGTTTAATGCATACGAGACCTATTTTTATACCGGAGGCAAGGAACTGGCCATTCACGCATCAAAGGCTGCCGATATCTACGTCAAGGAAGTGGAGGATTTTTTAAACTTCTACGACCACGACAAAATCAAGTACATCATTTACAACAAGTACGATCACTACAAGCAGTCCAATATCGGTATAGTGGACGAGCACAGTAATCTTGGCGGGGTCAATAAGGTTATCGGAACCAAGGTCTTTATATACTTTGAAGGAGATCATAAGAAGTTTGACAAGGAAATAAAATCGGGAACCATAGAAGTTCTCGTCGGTGGATTTCTTTACGGTGGCGACTGGAGAAGTGTGTTGAGAAACAGCGACCTGTACCGAATGCCCGACTGGTATTTCAGCGGCCTGGTTTCGTATTTGACCGATGAATGGAATCCGGAAGTAAACGACGCAATCAAAGATGCAACCCTGTCAGGCAAGTACAAACGAATTGGCCGTCTCGAAGGGGATCAGGCCACATATGCCGGCCATTCCATTTGGAAGTACATTGCCGATACATACGGAAAAGCCGTAATACCGAATATTCTTTACGTGTCAAGGGTTAACAAGGACGTGGAAAGCGGATTTATTTATGTTCTGGGAATCAGTCTGAAGAATCTGTTGATAGAGTGGGAAAAATCGGAGCTGGAAAAATACAAAAAGGACGTGCTTGAAGTCGAAATGCCCAGGGAAAGAGTCTTCAAACGAAAAACCAAAAAAAACAAGGTTTATTACGGGTTTAAGGTAGATCCCACGGGCAGGTATTATTCATACGTTGACAACCATAAGGGTAAGTCCAGACTGTTTGTCTATGATTCGATGACCGGAAAACGAAAAAAGATTTTTAAAAACGGCATAAAACTTGACCGACCTCCTCAGTTACTCTACCCCAGGACAACCTGGAATCCGACGGGTGAAATCCTATGTTATGTGTATCAGAAAAGGGGAGACCTTCTGCTTAATTTTTACGAGTTGGAAACCGGAATTACCACCACCAGACCCATATTTCTGATGGAGGATATTCTTGATATTTCCTATGCGAAAAATGGAACTCAGATGACTTTTTCGGGGGTTTACAGCGGTCAGTCCGATATTTATTTATACAATATTCCCGGAAACACCCAAAAGAAGATAACCGACGACAGGTTTGACGATCTCTCGCCAATTTTCACCAACGATTCAAGGGAAATTATTTTCAGTTCAAACAGGACAAATACCGAACTCAAGCCTGAATACAAGGACATAGATACCACTGCGTTGAATCTTGATTTGTTCTCGTATAAAATATCAAAACGCACCACTAATTTGAAGCAGATAACCGAAACTCCATCGGTGAATGAAAGGCAGCCGGTTGAATACAGCAATGGCGAGGTTTATTACCTCAGCGATGAGGGTGGGATTCAGAATATCTACAAGACCAGATACGACAGCAGTATCTCTGCCATTGATACCAGCATCCACTACCGGTTCTACTATACAAACGAACAAATGAGCCGGTTTAAACGCAACATTAAAGAGTTTTCAAGTTCAAAAGAATCGGGAGAGGAGGTCTTTTTGTACTACCAGGATGGTCGTTATCAGTTGAAAGGGGGAAGCCTGACCAAAGATTCTGCCTCACTCGGATTGAAAGGAAAAGATGACACCGAGTTACAGGAAGACCATCACCTGAATAAGGCTTATGTGCAAATGGATGTGGTTTACATTGAGGACAGGTCTCTTTCCGGAGAGATCAATGTGTATGATTACCGATTCGAAGACAAAAAGAGTACGAATTTATCGTATGAAAAAGAAGTCATTGTATTCGATCGTCTGGAAGAGCCGGTTGCCACCAGCTCGGGAGAATTTGTGCTTCCGCAGCAACGAAATTACAACCTTTCGTTTTTCAAGGACGAGTCAATCTTGCAAATCAACAATGCCTTCCTTAATCAGCAATACCAGAAATACGATCCAAATGGCTATGTGCCACCCGGACTGGGAGGAATGCTGATTCTGGGCATTTCGGACCTGTTCGAAGATCACAAGATCTACGGAGGAATCAGACTCGGTACCGAATCACATGAATACATGCTCAGTTATCAGAACCTGAAGCGAAGAGTCGACAAGGAATACTATGTGGGGATTTTAAATTACTTCTCGGAATCGAACCAGATCGAGTATAAAAACCGGACAACCAAGGCTGCCATCGTATTGAAATACCCTTTTACCGAAGTGAGCAGCGTCCATTTCTCGGTCATGGGTCGTCGTGACAAAGGGACACCACTGGCCAGAGATCAGCGGGGACTCGAAGCTCCGATTGTGAATGAGTACTGGGCAACCTTCAAAACGGCATATGTCTATGATAACACCCGGGATAAAGGGGTTAACATCAAGTTTGGTACGAGGTACAAGCTATTTGGTGAGTTGTATAAGCAACTAAATATGGAGGCTGTGAATGTGAAGGTTGTGGGAGTGGATGTACGCCATTACGAGCGAATTCACCGTGAGGTTGTCTTTTTCAGCCGCCTTGCATCAAGTACCTCGGTTGGAAGCGGTAAACTGGTTTATTACCTGGGCGGGGTGGACAACTGGATGTCGTCCAATAAGTGGAGCAATGATCAGTCCAGGGATGCCGAAGGTCAGAACTACAAATTTCAGGCGCTGGGCACAAACATGAGGGGTTTCAAACAAAATGTGAGAAACGGAAATTCATTCGCTGTTGTAAATACGGAATTGCGATGGCCTGTGATAAAATACTTTACCAGCAGACCGTTAAAGTCTTCCTTCTTCAATAATTTTCAGGTAATGGGCTTTGTGGACGTGGGAACCGCCTGGACGGGTTCGGATCCGTTCAGTGAAGAAAACGATCAGATCAAGGATGAGATTGATCAGGGCCCCCTCAAAATTGTCCTGAAGAAAAGCAATGAACCCATCGTCGGTGGCTATGGATTTGGATTGAGATCCACTGTGTTGGGTTATTTTGTCCGCCTGGACTGGGCATGGGTCGTCGAAAACGGCCTGGTTCAGGACAGAATTGTATATTTCTCTCTTTCACTGGATTTATAATGATTCATGTTAAAAACCACCTTGGTTTTATATATTTGAAAAGATCGATATGGCAAATATTCTCATTCTGATAGTGATCGGTGTCGCAGCCGGTATTTTAAGCGGACTTTTTGGCGTTGGCGGAGGTATCATCATTGTTCCGGCTCTTGTTTTCTTTGTTGGTATGAGTCAGCATACGGCTCAGGGCACAAGTCTGGGATTAATGCTTTTACCCATTGGCATTCTTGCGGCGATGAATTATTTCAGGAGTGGAAATCTGGATGTAAAAGCCGGTTTGATTATAGCCGTTGCCTTTATCGTTGGCGGTTATGTTGGTTCTAAAATTGCGCTGGGAATTGAGGACGCAACCTTAAAGAGAATTTTCGGAATTATGTTGCTTGTGGTTTCCATCAGGTTGATCTTTTTTTCGAAATGAGTGAATTACAGCAACAAATAATCCGTCTTGTTAAAGACCAGATCCATCAGTTCACAGGCATTCGCAGACACCTGCATGAATACCCCGAACTTTCGTTCGAAGAGACCAATACCTGTGCATATATCACAGAATTGCTCAATAACTGGGGGATAGAGAATAAAGTCGTGGCGGAAACAGGTGTCCATGCCGTTATCAGGGGAAGGAATCCGGATAAAATGCACATTGCACTCAGGGGAGACATAGACGGACTCCCGATAACGGAAAATACCGGTCTTGCTTTTTCTTCAAAGAATAAGGGGGTCATGCATGCCTGCGGTCACGATG
>DNDT01000266.1 GCA_003487525.1 Flavobacteriales bacterium | reverse complement strand
GTTTGCCATCCTCACTCATATTGAAGGAAAGGCACAATTTTTGCGTGCGAAAGTCGGTATCGACATTCCCATGCAATACTTGATCGGGTTGAACTATCAGCAAGGGAAGCATTTCTCGTTTGACTTAAGCGGTGGAATTATCACGTCCCCCTGGAACAATGAATTGTACGATGTTATTCGGGTACCGTCCAAACATAAGGCAAGAAAAGAATTTCTGCAGGAAACGACCGACGGAGGCTGGGTTATCGGTACCGGGGCAAATTATAATTTCAAAAACTGGTACGCAGGATTATTTATTCAGCAAATTCAGCTTAATGCTTCAGGGTCATACAGATACATTCTTAATTCAGACCTGCTTCAACAAGAGATGACCCCCGAAGAAAAGCAACAATTGGACATCGCCTTAGGCATATTTGGTCCTTTTGTGAATCTGAATGACGAAATTTCCCTTCAAACAAAGTTGTTGCAGGGAGGCCTTAAAGTAGGACGTCGATTCTTTTTCAAAAATCCGAGATTTGAGTTCAGACTGGAACTGGCATATTCCATGAATCTTAATGCCAGAACAACAACTAACTACGATGTTAGTCTGGTAAATGAAATTGTCAATCTTGACCCGACCAGCGATTTATCCGAACGCCTGGATTTTAACACCAGGGTGAAGGAAGTTGATCAGTTTTTTATTGACTACGGGTACATTCCGACCCTCAACGCGGGTCTGACTTACTTGCTTTTTATTCCTGACAAGGTTAAAAAAGCTCAGGAACAACTGGACCTCGAGAAATCAGCTAAATAATCTAGCTTTTGATTGTCAGAAGCAGGGGTTTTGCCAAAACTTCTCCACTGGCATTTTCGATTTTAATGTTGTCAAACGTGACCTTACTGCCTATTTTCAATGAGTTCAGATGGTTGAGTATTTCCTGACTCAACTGTGGTCCCTGATTAAACATATTTGCCTCGTAACCTGTCTTGTCGCATCGATAATAAAAACTTACGATTACAGCCTCTTTTTCATTCACTGTGAGGGTACTGGCATTTTTTAAGTCCATTTTCGACAGGTAGCCACCAGAGGCAACCTTGGCCAATTTTACAATCAGACTTTCATCGATCGGGAGGTCATCGGACTGGGAAAAAACAGTGGTAGACAGAACAAGTGCAGTGATTAAAATGCTGATTATTTTCATGATTTGTGGTTTTAACGATTGGCTTAAACAAACTTAACTAATTTCAACTATACGGAATCCGAGCGTTTTTAGTTCATTCCAAAAGTTTGGAAATGATTTTGAAATTGATTGTGCTCCGTCAATTTTTAGTTTTCCGAATTTTAGACATAGAGGTGCCAGACTCATGGCCATTCGGTGATCGTCAAATGCATCCAGCTCATTTGTAACCAGTTGATTTTTTGAATTTTTCAGCATCCCGTTCGATCCGTTAAACGAAAGCTCTGCTCCGAGTTTTTCGAGATTTGAGATCATTGCCTGCAATCGATCGCTCTCCTTGAGATGCAGATTGTGCAATCCAGTTAAATGAAGTTCGAGGTCCATTCCAAAGCAGGTACATACAAACGGTTGAACAAGATCCGGGACCCTGATGAAGTCAGCGTTTACCTTCTTTGAAACTCCATTCCTTTTAACAATCCTCATTCCACCGTTGGTTTCAACGGTCTCTATACCCAAAGGCTCAAATAATTTAGAAACCTGCTCATCTCCCTGAAGACCGGTTCTAAACAACCCGGGGAAAAACAATCCTCCTTTCTCGCTTAAGGCAAGGAATTCGTAGAAAAAAGAAGCCGCACTCCAATCGAGCACAGATGATAACTCATGAAAAGTGTACGTCTGAGGCTCGATTTTAAATACGTTTCCGTCCTGACGACAAGTAACATTGAAACGCTCCATCATAGAACGTGTCATGTCTATGTAAGGCGAGGAGACCGATGTCCCCGAAAGAAAAAGTTCCACGGTATTTTCGCAGGTCGGTGCAATCATCAAAAGCGCCGAAATGAACTGGCTGCTAACCGATGCATCAATTTCTACTCTTCCTCCGGACAGTTTCCGGCCGCTAATTCTCAGAGGCGGATAATTTTCTTTTTCAATGTATTCGATGTCTGCACCCAATTGTCTGAGTGCATCCACCAGGAGCGAAATCGGACGCATGTGCATTCGTTCACTCCCCTTAAGGATTCGAACACCTTTGGTTACAGAACAAATAGCCAATCCGAACCGCATGACCGTACCTGCATCCCGGGCTGTTAGCTTCTCTCCAGAAAACTGAAGAAGCGAGTGCATTAAGCGGACATCATTCGGGTAATCCGATGAAACATCCGGAATCGGAGCACCGGCTAAATATGACAAGGCCAAATACCGGTTGAACACACTTTTTGAAACCGGTAATTGAATGGTTGAGTCAATGAAGTTTACAGGTGGACTTACCTCAACCTTCACCTCGCTTCACTGTATTTTCTAAGTGCATTGTTAATTTCTGAAATTTCGACTTTGCAATCTATTTCAGCCTCTCCGATCGCCTTCAGCAAGGTAAAATTCAGATCGATGCTCTTGTTTTTCTTGTCGTGAGAGATAATTTCGAGTATGGATGAAAACATCGATTCATCAATGGGAACTTTTCCGTAAATGGAACATATCACTTCCTGGATTTCATCGCATTCTGCCTGGCTGATCATCCCGCGTTCAAGTGAAATATATGTTTCGATAACAATGCCAGCGGCGACACCCATGCCATGGCTGATGTTCATTTGATCACTGCTGTGGGAATGCGTTTCAAGCGCGTGCCCAATACTGTGACCAAAATTTAACAATCGGCGAATGTCGTGCTCAAAGGGATCTTTTTTTACAATGGTGTTTTTGATTTCGATGTACCTGGAAAGTATATCCGACCAATCTTTCACCTCTTCGGGGTGTTTCAACGATTTTAACTTCTTCCACAAGTCTTTGTCGGCAACCAGGGCATGCTTTAAAACCTCGGCATATCCGGATATCAGTTCTTCACGACTGAGAGTAGACAGGTAATCCTTATCGATCAGAATTAGCTTGGGCATGTGAACACTTCCAATCACATTTTTGAGCCCCTTGTAATTAATTCCGGTCTTTCCACCATGAGCGGCGTCGACCATAGCCAACAAGCTGGTCGGAATGTTTATGTAATCGATCCCACGCTTATGGCATGAAGCGGCAAATCCTCCAACATCCGAAACGAGTCCTCCACCCAAATTGACCAGCAAGAAATTTCTGCCTGCCCGTATCTCGGTGAGTTTGGTCCAAATACTGCTGCATCTGTCAAGCGTCTTATTTTTTTCGCCGGAATGAAGGATATGTAAATATGGCGGTCGGCTACCCAGTTTCTTCACGAAAAGTGGCGCGCAGTGTCTGTTTGTGTTTTCGTCTACAATCAGAATCCAGCCATCGTAATTTTTGACATACTCCTCGAATTTCGAATATTTCAGTTCGTCTGTAACATAAGCCAATTCGGGAAAAACAGGATTTGTTGAAGTTACCATAACCCAAAGATAATTTAGTGTAATAAAATACCTATACTTTAAGGATGAAACATATGGGTTTAAGCTTATTTTTGCGTAAAATTTTTCGCCTTGATTTCATTCGAAAACACCGAAGTCGCTTTCAAAAGCAAGACTGACAAGGACTTAAACAGAGCCCACCTACTTTTTTCAATAATGAACAGCCGGTTCATCGTTCAGATCGGAAAGATTCTCTTTCAGATAGCAACGGCGCTACATCTGCCGGTTAAATTCATGATTAAAGGAACCATTTTTAAGCATTTCTGCGGTGGTGAAACAATGGCAGAATCTGAATCAGTCATTAAATCTTTAAGTCAGTTCGACGTTAGAACGATCCTGGATTACAGTGTTGAAGGCAAGGAAAATGAAAAAGATTTGGACCGGTCCTTTGACATGATTTTAGCCACGGTCGAAAACGCCGCCAAACACGAAGATATTCCTTATGCAGTTTTCAAACCTACGGGCATGGCAAGATTTGCACTGTTGCAAAAGGTGAATGAAAAAAAAGAACTGAATGCAAAAGAAAAAGAGGAGTTTCAACGCGTCGTCAATCGATTTGACGGAATATGCAAAAAGGGATTTGAATTGAATGTCCCGATATTAATCGACGCCGAAGAAAGTTGGATTCAGGATGCCATAGACGACATCGTGCACGGCATGATGGAAAAATACAACCAAGAGAAATGCATCGTATTTAACACCGCACAACTCTACAGACATGATCGCCTGGAATTTCTGCGAAAATCTTTTGACTGGGCCCGAAGCAAAGGCCTTAAATACGGCATTAAGCTTGTCAGAGGCGCTTACCTGGAAAAAGAAAGGGAACGGGCCTTGAAAAACGGCTATACCGACCCCACCAACCCGAATAAGGAAGCAACCGACCGGGATTTCAATGCCTCCATAAAATTGTGCATCGACAACATCGATATCGTGGAGGTTTGCTGCGGTTCTCACAACGAGGAAAGCAATCAGTATTTGATCAGTCAGATGGAGGAGAAGGGGTTGGAAAAAGGTGACAAGCGGATTTATGCCGCACAGCTTCTCGGCATGAGTGATCACATCAGTTTTAATATGAGCAATGTGGGTTACAATGTGGCAAAGTACGTTCCGTTTGGGCCGGTGTTTGACGTCACTCCCTACCTGATAAGGCGAACAGAGGAAAATTCATCCATCGCCGGACAGTCCAGCAGGGAATTAATTCTGATTAACAAAGAACGGGCACGCAGAAAGTTGGCTTAATGTGAAACAACAAACTGGCTTGTCCACGCTTGTTTTTCGCCTTCAAAAACCACAACAAAATACATACCGGCTTTAAAGGAACTCGTGTCTATCTCAGTCGGATTTTTAAAATGCTGATTCCACAGTCTTTTGCCCTCGGCATTGTAAATGAGCAGTTCAAGATTTCCGGGGTCCTGGCCGGTATTTTCAATGCGAAGCAGGTCCGATGCCGGATTTGGTGACAACCTTAGTTCGCTTTTAGGTTTTTCACTGGATTTTGCACTCAGGTAAGAAACACCGTTTGCAAAACAATATTGACCGAAAAGTACGCTGTCCAGCTCCATTCTGCCGAAAGGCACGCTTCCAAGCTTGATCTTTTTGTAATACGGGTATTCCCTCCATGCCAGGGACGGATCCTTTCTGTACATAAGTAAAATACTGTCCGGTCCGTTCTGAAGCAGGTCCTTATCCAGGTTTCCTATTCCTCCGCTTGTATTGTCTCCCCCGTCATAATTCACATAGGCATCAGCGGCAAATCCACCCTGACCAATTCCCTTCAATTCCCAGTACCGATAATTGGACATGCGATAACCAGTCGGCCCCGGATCGGGTGCTGCCCAGTGATGTTCAACCCGAAAGAACATGGAGTCCGTCACCTTGGTCACTTCCATGTTCCATTTGCCGTTTACAAATACATAATTGCCGGGTTCAGAGATCACTTGTTGATCAGCCGTGGTTGCCAGGTTTAATTTGTCATCGGTATTGAGTGCCGTCAGAACCGGAACAATGGGCAGCTTGAATTGAAAACTCGAATATTCACCCGACACCAGCACGTAGTCATGAATGGCATTTAACTGCTGGTCGTAAAAAGAAACCGATATGGGAACCTTGGTAAAGAAATGGGTATTGCCTCTTTTCTTTTGGTGAATGTATACCGTGACATCGTTTAAACCGGGAGTTGGTACCACCGTAACAGAGTCGATGTTGAAATTTGCATAACCGGGACCAAATACCCAGTCGTCAAAGAAATCGGTGAGGTCAATTCCGGAATACTGACCCAGTTTATCCCTGAGTGTATAACTGTTTACATCCTGAAAACTATAGTCGGCCAAAAACTGCTCAAGACCCGAAAAGAAAAGAGAGTCACCCATATATCCCCGGAGATTGTGAGCAACAACCGCTCCCTTGTCATATACATGGCTGCTGTAGGTGTATTGATGAGGGACGCCGGAAACCGGCCAGTACTTTTCTTCGGTAACATGCAGGTACTGAATACATTTTATAAAGTTTGACTTTACGGCATCGATGTAAGCCTGTTTGCCATATAAACTTTCGAAGAACACATGCTCAGAATACGAGGCCATTCCCTCATTGATCCACATTTCTTCCTCTTTATCACACGTTACCAGATCACCCCACCACATATGTGCCAGTTCATGGGCCATAACCGATTCGTACGTCAGGGTTCCATTGACCAGACTTTTTGCATAGGAGATGTTCGAAGCGTGCTCCATACCCCCGCTCATGGGAACAATGCAATACCCTATTTTATTAAATCGGTACGGGCCATAGGCGTTTTCAAATGCAATCATGGCATCATCAAGATGGGCAAATGATGACCTCAGTTTTGCGCTGTCCGCTTCGACAACTGCAAGAAGAACGGGGATGGTATCCAGGATTCCATGAAAATTCCAGGTAAGTTCCTGGTAATCTGCCACCGCAACATTTACCAAATACGAAGGGATTGATTCGTTCATTTCCCATGAACGCATAATGGTGTCACCCGAGAGTGTGAGCTGACCTGTCAATTCTCCATTGCAATAGGATGTTTTTCCTCCACTGCTGATGATCTCGAACGAATAAGTGGACCGTTCAACGAAGTTGTCATAGCATGGAAACCACGCTCTTCCAAAACTATGTGGATCGGTATTGAAACCTACGCCCAGGTTGAAGGCGTAACCCCCACCAAACCGAAAACCTCCCCACGACTCTTTTTGAGGCTGGCCATGGTAATAAATGGAAACGATAAAGGTGTCATTTACATTAAAGGATTGTCCGAGACGAATTTGCAATAAGGTATCGTTGTACTGTGAACTTAACGGCGATCCATTCATTGTTACACTGTCAATGGTGAGTTTAAGCAAATCAACATTCAAATTGCCGACGTTTGGAACCAAAGGGGAACATGTCAATTGCGAATATCCGGCAATAGACTGTCCTGAAAAATCGGTGATATCCATGTGAATTTTTGTGTGCAGGATATCCAGGGTATCACTTCTTAAATCCTGTGAGAAAAGGGATGTGTTTATTGCGCCGAAAAAGACAAACACCAGGAATGTTCGTTTAATAAAAAGCATAAACTCAAGTAATGTTTAAGCCTTAAAGATAGTTTCAATTTTTATTCTACCGATTGTCGATTGCATCGCATGACCATTTAAGACCATTCATGAACGATGTAATCGAAATTCATGATTATTGGAATCCTAGGAAGCAGTATTTCTGCTTACATTTGATTCTTACCATAGCCGTTTTAATGAAACCGTCAAACGAACTTTTTTATCTGATCAAATCCTTGACCAAGTCCGAAAAGAGGTATTTCAAACTTTCCTCCTCTCTTCAGCAAGGAGAAAAAAATTATGTGAAATTATTCGATGCAATCGAAGCCCAGTCAACTTATGACGAAGAATTAATCAAGGAATTATTCAAGGGAAGCACCTTTATCAATCACCTTCCTTCGGAAAAAAACCACCTGTACAACCTGCTGTTGAAAAGCTTGCGCAACTTTCATTCGGACAAGTCAGTCCCGGCGCAGATGCAGGAACACCTGAAAGACATTGAAATTCTATACAATAAAGCACTTTACAAGGAATGCCTTAAAATTGTTCAAAAGGCCAAAAAACTTGCCAAACTTCACGAAGAATTCTATTTCGTACTTGAATTAATCAATTGGGAACGCGTGTTGATAGAAGAGGGTTATTCGAGGGGAAGGTTTAACCAAAGCATCAATAAGCTGATTGACGAAGAGGAAGATGTGTTGGAAAAACTCAGAAATCTTGCCGAATATCAAATTCTCTACTCAAAAATCAACTACGTATTCAGAAAGGGAGGGTATACCAGGAATGAAAAAGAACAGCGCATTGTAAACGACATCATGCACCACAGGTTGATTACAGGTAAAAACACAGCGCTTTCCGTGAAGGCCTCAACGGCTTGTTATTACATACAGGGACTCTGTGCCTGGACCAATAGGGATTTGGAGCTTGCCTTCAGCAATTTCGAGTTGGTAATGGATCGCTTTAAAAAGAACCCACTGCTGATTAATGAACTGCCAAAACGCTACAGCCGCGTGTTAAACAACCAGTTGTTGTATTACATTGACACGAAAAATTTCGAAAAGTTTTTTAAAAACCTCGATCACATGAAAAGCCTTGCCAAACGGCCGGCTTTCAGAAGCATAGACCTTCAAATAAGAATTTTTACCTTTTCTACGATTTCCGAACTCATTGCCTGTGAAGCAACCGGAGATTACGAACGAGGTGAACGCGTTGTGGATCAGATACTTGCCGGATTAAGGAAATACAAGGAAAAAATCAGCAAAGAAGATGTTATCCTCTATTACTATAACATTTCACGTCTTTATCTCGGTTGCGGAGATTATAAAAAGGCTTTGGAATATATCAACAAGGTACTTAACGACAATGAAGCCAACTTAAGGCAAGACCTGTTTGTTTTTGCCAGAATTTTGAACCTTGTCATTCATTACGAACTGGAGAATTACGATTTGCTGGAATACATCATAAAATCCACTTCGCGCTTTATAAAAAAGAAAAACCGCGATTACAAATACGAAAATACAATCCTGAGGTACATGAAGAAACTGGTAAGAGCGAAACAGGCACACCTTAATACCGATGGGATTATCACTCAGTTTACGGCTGATCTTAAAATGCTGTACAGCGATCCTTACGAAAAAATCACCCTCGAGTATTTTGACGTGCTGAACTGGCTGAAATCAAAATCGATTCCGAAAAAATCATAACACTGAGACCGGTCTATTCCAAATCGGGGTAAAATGAATCGGCCAATACCGTAACCCAGATCTCGTCTGCCGAAAACTGCTCGGACTGGGAATTCCAAAAATAGACATACAGTTCGTCGGTGTCCACCGGACCCGATGGAATGACGTAAGAAATCATCAGTTCATTGTCTTCCGGTTCCAGGACAAAATCCCGTACATTTTTACCCTTCCACATGATATTCACTCCGTTTTGGTCTTTCACCTGAATCACGAGAATCATGCCGGAAATTTTCTGATCATTGAATTTAACCCTGGCATTTACAACCTGGGCTCCTTTCAACTC
>DNDT01000330.1 GCA_003487525.1 Flavobacteriales bacterium | reverse complement strand
CAGCCTGAATTTCAAACTCCATTACACCTGGTTTAATGAACTTAAGTAGCCTTCGCAGTCCACTTTCCGTTATGTCACAGGCTCTCTGAATCAATTCCTTTTCAATGGGTGATTTGATGGACCGAATCCTGTGCATGATAGGCGCAGAACGCTGAATAATGTGAAGCGGATAATTGCTTTTTATCCAGGTAACAAATCGCGCATCCCTGGTTTCGACCACGACATTTGCGCGCAGGTGCTCATTCAAATTGATGTAAATGTTTTCTGATTCGGATGCAAGTTGCCTGAAAACGGTCTCAAACTGATCAAGCCAATAGACAGTTTCTACACCGGATACTTCAATTGCTTGTTCTTTGGTCAGTTTGGCACCTTCCCAGATGGCTATTTTTTCACTGGTCTCCTTTAAAAAAAGGATTTCTCTGTGTTTTGGATTACTTGCTTCGGGACAGATGACAAGGATCGATTCCTCCTGATCAATACCGGACAGATAGAAGATATCGTTGTTTTGTCTGAAGGGCATCACGCCGTCCGCATTGGTTGGCATGATGTCATTTGAATTAAACACAGCTACCGAAGAAGGCTTTAAATGCTTTACAAATTCAGCCCTGTTTCCGGTAAACAGCAAATTATCTATTCGATGGTATTTCATTTCAATATTTTGAGCAAAAATAGGCCTTAATACTTAAGCAGCAAAGGGAAATAAAACTGCAATATTTTATTCAAAAATAATGTCATTTATCATTGTAATAACCTTCTCGGGGGTTACATTTGTTCTGCTTCTACGAATGAAAATTAACGCTTTATAAAATGAGTTTGACTTCATTGGCCAGAAAATTCTTTATGGCCCTTACAGGATTGTTTCTGATAACTTTTCTCATTGTTCATTTAACGGTTAATCTCCTTACCCTATGCAGTGATCCCGAGCTTTTCAATGCGGCTTCGCACTTTATGGCGACAAACCTTCTGATTCAGATAATGCAGTATGTCCTCGCCCTGGGGTTTGTGATACACATTGGTATGGGAGTGGTATTAACCCTGCAAAACAACAGTGCGAGGCCCGTGAAGTACGCAGTCAACAAACCGGGTGAAAACTCTTCGCTCGCTTCAAGGAGCATGATTTATACCGGTTTGCTTGTGTTGTTGTTCTTATGCATTCACCTCTACAATTACTTCTACAAGATGAAGTTTGTGGGAGTTCATGACGATTACTCATTGGTGGTTAATTCTTTTAAGGATCCATTGTTCACCCTGGTATATGTAGTTGCTTTCATTCTTCTGGGTATACATCTTAATCACGGTTTCCAGTCGGCTTTTCAAAGTTTGGGAGCAAACCATCGGGTTTACACCCCATGGATAAAGAAAATAGGCGTTATCTACTCAGTTATTATGGCAGCGGGATTTTGCCTCATAGCCATCTATCATTTTATTTTTTAAGCGTTTGAAAACCATTGTTATATGTTGAATTCGAAAATTCCGGAAGGACCGATTGATCAAAAGTGGACGAAACACAAGAACAATATTCGCCTTGTGAACCCGGCCAACAAGCGCCTGATTGACGTAATCGTTGTTGGCACTGGCCTGGCAGGAGGATCTGCAGCAGCTTCACTGGCTGAAATGGGTTACAATGTCAAATTGTTTTGTTTTCAAGACAGTCCCCGACGTGCACATTCAATTGCTGCCCAGGGAGGTATAAACGCCTCAAAAAATTATCAAAACGATGGTGACAGCACCTACCGTCTCTTCTACGATACAGTGAAAGGAGGAGATTACAGGTCAAGGGAAGCCAACGTTTACCGACTGGCCGAAGTGTCCGGCAGCATCATCGATCAGTGTGTTGCACAAGGTGTTCCTTTTGCCAGGGAGTATGGTGGTTTATTGGATAACAGGTCATTAGGCGGAGTCCAGGTGTCGCGAACATTTTACGCAAAGGGCCAAACCGGCCAGCAGTTGCTGTTGGGTGCGTATTCTGCCCTCTCAAGGCAGATCAACAAGGGTAAGATTACCATGTACAACCGGCATGAAATGCTTGAACTCGTTAAAGTCGATGGCAAAGCAAGGGGAATTATTGCAAGAAATCTGGTGACCGGAGAAATACAGCGACATTCGGGACATGCGGTATTGATCTGCACGGGAGGTTACGGAAATGTATTCTATCTATCCACCAATGCAATGGGCTCTAATGCTACAGCAGCGTGGAAGGTCCACAAAAAAGGCGCCTTATTCGCCAATCCATGCTTTACACAAATACACCCGACATGTATCCCGGTTGCCGGTGATTCTCAGTCCAAATTGACTTTGATGTCTGAGTCGCTGCGCAACGATGGACGCATCTGGGTTCCAAAGAAAAAAGAAGACGCCGAGGCCATCAGGGCGGGCAAAAAACGAGCGAAAGAAATTGCCGAGGAAGATCGGGATTACTACCTCGAAAGACGATACCCGGCATTTGGAAACTTAGTTCCAAGAGACGTTGCGTCACGCGCGGCTAAAGAGCGTTGCGATGCCGGTTATGGAGTGAATAAAACCGGTGAGGCGGTGTATCTGGATTTTGCCGCCGCCATAGAACGGTATGGAAAAATTGATGCCAATACCAGGGGGTTGGATTCAAGTGACAGGGATTTGGTAATCAAACTTGGAAAAGAAATAATAAAAGCCAAGTACGGTAACCTGTTTCAGATGTATGAAAAAATTACCGATGATAATCCATACGAAACACCCATGATGATTTATCCTGCTGTTCACTATACCATGGGTGGCATCTGGGTGGACTACAATCTTATGACGACGATTCCCGGTTGTTATGCACTGGGTGAAGTCAATTTTTCCGATCACGGGGCCAACAGACTCGGTGCCTCTGCACTGATGCAAGGCCTGGCGGACGGATATTTTGTGATTCCATACACACTAGGCGATTATTTGGCTGACGATATCAGAACTGGAGAGATTCCGACCAATACACCGGAATTTGATGAGGCGGAAAAAGAAGTGACGGATCGGATTCAAAAGCTCATGAACAACAACGGCAGCAAGTCCGTGGATTATTTCCACAAAAAGCTGGGACTGGTCATGTGGAACAAGTGTGGTATGTCCAGAAACGAAACACATTTGAAAGAGGCGATAACCGAAATACGTGAAATTCGTGAACAATTCTGGAAAGATGTCTATGTTCCGGGATCAGACAAGGATTTTAATCAGGAGTTGGAAAAGGCCGTTCGGGTTGCAGATTTTCTGGAGCTTGGAGAGTTGATGTGCATTGATGCCCTTAACAGGGCAGAATCATGCGGAGGACACTTCAGGGAAGAATCACAAACTGAGGAAGGAGAGGCAAAAAGAGACGACGTGAATTTCACCTTTGTTTCTGCCTGGGAGTATACCGGAGATCCATCAACCTCGGTATTGCACAAAGAGCAGTTGGTTTATGAAAACATTGAGTTGAAACAAAGAAGCTATAAATAAGAGTTATGGATTTAACGTTAAAGATCTGGAGACAGAAAAACGCCAAAGACAAGGGTAAGTTGGTCACCTACAAGGTGACGGATATCTCTGAAGACCAGTCATTTCTTGAAATGATGGATGTATTGAATGAGAGTCTGGTTGCCAAAAAAGAAGAACCCATTGCGTTTGATCACGATTGCAGGGAAGGAATTTGCGGAACTTGTTCGTTGCATATTAATGGGGAAGCACACGGACCCGGTAGGGGAATTACCACGTGCCAGTTGCATATGAGGTCGTTCAAGGATGGCGAAACCATACACATTGAACCATGGAAGGCAAAAGGGTTTCCGGTCATCAAGGATTTGGTGGTAGATCGAAGTGCCTTTGACAGAATCATGCAGGCCGGAGGTTTTGTATCGGTTAATACTTCGGGCGAAACCATTGATGCCAATGCCATCCCAATTAAGAAATTCGATGCCGACAGGGCATTCGATGCGGCAACCTGTATCGGTTGCGGAGCCTGCGTGGCAACATGTAAAAATGCGTCAGCCATGCTGTTTGTTTCGGCCAAGGTGTCTCAGTTTGCCTTGCTTCCACAAGGCAGGGTAGAAGCGGCACGAAGAGTAAAGAAAATGGTTCACCAGATGGATCTGGAAGGATTTGGAAACTGCACCAATACNNCGGGAATACCTCAGTGCGGTCATTACGTCTGAAGAATAAAAGTAACGTGCAGGAATAAAAAAAGGCTGGATGTTCTCCAGCCTTTTTTTTGTTGGGTCAATTAAGGGTTACCTCGCAAGCATCAGCTTCTTGATGGCGACCTCGTGCTCACCGTCGTTCAGCATGATAAAGTACATACCTGCATCCAGCTGTCCCATTTCAAACTGGTAAACGCGGGTTCCACCCGGTATTACCTTGTTAAGCACCTGGATACCAAGCTGGTTGTAAACCCTCATCTCGTATGAATTTCCAAGGCTTTCCTTAAATTCCAGGTATGCTGTTCCATCCGTAGGATTCGGGTAGAGGTTGTACTCGACACCATCGACCACGATGTCCTCGTACTTGTCAACATGCGTTCCGAGGTCGAGTCCGTTTCCAACCCAAGCGGCCTGATACACTTCCTTGGTGTTTCTATCCTGTACAAATGCAATAACACGGTAATTGGTATCGTCGTAGAAATTGTTGAAATCCATGGTGGCAGTCAGGCTTTCGCTCCAACCGGCGTATCCGGCTGTTTTATTTGTACCACCGGCTGTCGGATACATTTTCTTAAGGACATTCCTGAATCCGGTCTGCTCGTATTCAGTTGAAACCGTACCTGTAGCAAATTCACCGTAGGCAATTTTCGTTTCAACCATGGCGATGTGAACCGTAATGTCGAGCGGGTATGTTGCACCCGGTCCGACGGCAGTCACATCCACATCTACTACCTTGGTGTCTTCGTCATAAATCATGTCTATCCTGAACAGTGGATCAGACAGGGAAGTAACCTTCGGAATCCAGGAACCGAAGTTCTTGTTGCTCATCAGCCCCTTGAACTGGGTACCGTTCACGCGCACATAGGGAATCTCACCAATGTTGTAATAAAGCGTTCGTGTACTCGGATCGGCTGTATTGACCTGGTTCATCGGATCGGCTGCAGGGAAGGACGTGTGGTACTGCAAATCCACCACGTCATTATAGGTTTCACCGACAACCTTGTTGTAATCCTCCATAAGGTTGGCGACAACATCTGATTTGGCATTGGTGAAACCTTCAAACAGCACTTTTCTCTGGCGTTCAGTGACTTCAAAATCGTCAAAGGCAAATCCTTCGTTCTCCTCCGATGCATCTGCACCAAATGCAACCCTGAATCTCACATATGGCTTACCGGCCACATTGTCTGCTCCGTGCCTTGATTCCCTCCATGCAACTAGTGTGGAATCGTCTCCCGTCCAGCCGATTCTACCGTCATTGTTCGACTGGGATCCCGGGTTACCAAAGATGTTGTCCTTGTCGTACCAGTTGATTCCGGTTTCCTTGTGCAGGTTGTTGTCGGATGGATCCCTGAAGAATTCTCCAATATTGAACCAGGTTGCTCCTTCCAGAGTAGTATCTGCATCGGTGGTATACTGAAGCACCGCCCCATCATTGATCTGGACACTGTATTCGGTCTGTAATTTTATCATGGGGCGATCGATATCCGTCAAATCAAAACATGGGCTGATTACCGACGTTTTTACATTCGTCGTGTAATTCTGTGTCAGTCCGGTCGCAAATGCGTTGTTTCCGGAAGCTGCATTTTTCACCCATTTCTGCGCTGGTGTTCCGTATTCGAAATACACGGCATGATCGACTCCAAGTGTATCCAGTATTGCACCATCTTCTGCCCAAGGTACCCAGCCGCTGTAAGCTGTTTCATAATCATCCTTGTACGGGAAGTCCTTAATGTAGGGCCTGATATAAATGGTTTTGATCATGGTGTCCTGGCAGGCACTGCCTCCCTCGGTTAACATCAGGGATACAGAATAGGACTGGGCTGTGTTCGGGTCGTACTGGTGTGTCACGACGCTCTTTGTCGTCGAGGTGTCGCCGTCCCCGAAATCCCAGAAGAAGCTGGTTGTCGGGAGATCTGGTGTGTTACCATTTTCCCTGAATTCAACATTAGCTCCCAGGCACTCATCCCCCATGTCCCATTCAAAATCGGCATCGGGTGAAGTCAGGAACTGTACTTCTTTGGTATACAAATCCGATATACAGCCTTTTTTGGATACCACTCTCAGGGTAAGGTCAATTTTAACTTTACCTACCGCCTCATAGTATTCAAAGTCAGAAAGGGTGTCGTCGTACAAAGTATATGCATCATCATCGCCATCGACTGTCCATTCATACCTCGACAGGCCATCCGAAGGGGAGAAATTCACCGTATCCATGTACGAACTGTCCCCGTGCAGGAGTGGTTTGTACTTGCCGCAGACTCCATCCAGGTAAAGGTAGGCAATGGGCTTCGGATGCGTAACGATAACATCGGTGAGGGTATCGTAACAACCGTTGTTTTGGTAGGTACCCACATATCTCACCGGGGTTACCACTCCGTCTTTTTTGTTCTTGCTGTCAAACAGTGGCCAGAACTCTTTGGATGTCGGACCAAGCGATGGCGAAATGGAATTGAACAGGAAGTAGTTCTGGTCTACCCCTGAACCCGGTGAGGAACCGCTTAAGGGTGGATACGATACGTACTTGTTTGAGTCGAGATTCCAGTACCTGATGTCGAGTGGGAATGCAACGTCCTCCAAACATACGCTGTCCTTAAACTGCGGAATGATCAAATCCAGGTTAGGCTGATGCTTCACAATGAAATTTGGATCGACCAGGGTAGAGGTACAGTAGTTGCTGTCCACATGAGTAAAGGTTATGGTATCCATGGTTGTACTGGGATATCCAAGGAACTTCCTCGGCCTGTAGTTGATTTCACCATTCGAGTTAATCGGGTATACCAGTCCCAAGCCCGTAATGGTATCCTTGCCCTGCAATGGCGAAGGGTTGCTGTTTACGGTCAGGGTAATAACAACGTCGTTGTTGTACGGACAGAATAACTTGTTCACTACAGACATAGAAAGTACCGGTGCCCGCTTGAGCTTAAAGGTCTTGCTCTTGGTTGCCTTACAACCGGTTAAAGGTTCCGTGTATGTGTAACTGATGTTCTTACTGCTAATTGCACCTGCACCCGGTTTGGTCATGTCGTTCATGTTGAGTTGCAGGGTATCCTTTCCGGCCTGAGTCACAACAACCGTTTGATTCACAAATCGCGTATTGATGTTCGTACTGTTAAATGTCGAAGGAAGCGATGCTCCCGGTGAGGCCGGTGAACCGGTAAAAACAACAATACCGCTGTTTGTACAATACAAGGCCGAATCAAAGGTCAGGTCAACGATTGGGAAGCTGTCCAGGTAGACGGAGTCCGTATAGGAATTTTTACAACCATAAATGTTTTCGGTTATTTTATGGGTTATCCTGTTCCAGCCATTGTATCGGCTCGAATCGTCTATACCGGGAGGACCGGGATTGAACTGCTTGTTGATTTTTGCAAATGTGCTATCGTTAATGTGCCATTTCCTTGTCACATTCGGCCAGGTTATCTGGTACTGCGGAACCGTATCATAACTGGACGTGGTCAAAATAGTCTGGTTCGGGCAGAAGTTGGTCATCGACGGATTTCCGGAACCTGCGATCGTGAATTCAGATGGCGGCAGCTGCTTAATTACGAGTATGGTATCCTTTGAATTGTAACAACCGTACAGTGCCGGATCCTGATAATGATACGTAATGGTATCCGTGTAGAAAATATTCTGCGGGAACGGACCGTATACCCCTTCACTGAAGTTATCGGTAGAAACCAGGTTGTTCGCCTGCCCGTAATTGCTCGCCGTGAACCAACCACCCGCATACAGGGTGGAAGCATTGGCTGCTGTTTCTCCATATAAAGTTATGGAATCATACAGCGCACAAACATTTCGGTCATTCGGACTCGGATTTCCTGAAATCAGGTCACTGAAATAGATGTCCAGTACCGGAATGTCCTTGATGTCAAATTCTTCCCAACCTATACCCTCGCAGCCATTTGCATCGACGTGCACATAATCCACATACAAGGTTTGACCGGCATACTGCTGTTGCGGGTTGAACTGAATGCTGTCCACTCCATTGGGCAATAGGTTCGAGTCGATCAGATTATTAAATACCTGATGACCTGGCCAGGTATAGGATCGGAAATATGAACTGCCAAGGGAAGGTACATCCGCATGAATACCGACAGTACCCTGATTGTAACAATATTCCGGGTTAATAACCGTAAATGCAACACTTGGCGTGTCGTTCACTGTAATATACTGATCCATCGAATCCACGCAGCCGAATCCGACATCATAGATATATCGCACCGTATAAATAGTGTCTGCCCATATCGCGTCACCAAGGTAGAAGGTGTCTGTACCGACATTGCCAAATTCAATGTACAGTTCCGGGAATTTGAACGTACCTCCAAAATTTGAAGGACTGGCACTTGGAGTCAGCGCAATGCCTCCTTTCGGGTCAATACAGGCGACATTTGAACTCATTGTGAACGAAGGATCTGAAGTCGGGATAACGGTAATAATGGTGTCTGTTTGATTTGAACAGCCATTTCCGTCTACCGATTTATACGTAACGAGGTGGTTTCCGGGTCCAACTGCATCCGGATTGAACCATACGTCCGTCGAATCATAGAATCCCGGGCCTGTTATATAAGAATTGGGTGACAGATCAGGTGAGCCGTTTTTAATCTTTTCATACTCCACTGAATCACCCAGGCAGTGTTGCAAACTAAGGGCAAAGGGATCGTTTAGAATTCTCAGGGACAATGATGGAATGTCGTAAATGTTGATTTCGACCGAATCCTTTGCGAAACAACCCGTTACAGGATCGGTATAGTTGTAGTCGATGTAATGTGCGCCGACATCGCCAAAAACAGGATTGTACGTTCCGCTGAACTGTCCGGCAACCGTTTTAACGTCAAAAATACCGAGGGATGCAGATGTGAAATAGGACGATCCGGCTCCGCCCGGTGAAACCGGTGAACCTGTGTAGGTTATGGCGCCAGCATTGTAGCAGAAGTTCCCGACGCCCAGGTCAATCGAAACATCCGGGAAGGTATCGACCATAATGGAAATGGTATCCCTGTTTTTGCAACCTGTGGTTGCATGTGTAAACACGTTCCTGACCAGGTTTGGACCGAAGGTAATGTTCGGGTTGTCAACCGGGTCAAAGGTTGTGATTGCTCCCGCGAATCCGACCAGGAAGTACTGAGAGGTACCCGGGTCAATTCCGTCGTGTGAAAACGAAGCCCAGGCAGCTGCGGTATTACACATCGCCGTATCACTTGCAGAGAAAGAAGGATCCGGTAAAGGATTGACCACAATGATGGTGTCCGCGTAATTGTAACAACCACCGGCGTCGGTGTAATGGAATCGGATGGTATGATTTCCCGGCCCGGCAATGTCAGGGAAGAAATAAGCCCGACCGAGGGGATCGTTCCTAAAATATATTCCTAGTCCTGTGATTGAATCACCCACTCCAAGGTCATATCCAGTGCCATTCCAGACTCGACCGGCTAAGAATACCGAATCATCGTCGGCACAAAATTCATAACCGCTGACAGACAGGAGATTAAGTACAGGAACTGGATCAACTATGAAGGACTGTCGCACCGAGTCAATGCATCCATACAAATCCCTGATTTTATACTGCACGTAATGGGTACCAACGGCATCGTTTGTAATGGTCATGCTCGCGGTATCTGCCGTAGTGGCAAGGAAATTGAGGTCTGCATTATTTGATGAAGAGTAGGTAGCCCGACCTGACCACCAGGGAAGGCCTTTAAATCCTCGGTATCCATCGTGGGAACAGTACTTGGCATCAAGAGGTGTAATATACAGGGTATCCCAGGAGATGGTATCACCAATGAAAACATTGAAGTAAGTGCCTGTATAAAGCAATCCATTTCTGTATGTATTAATAACCTTGCTGCTGTCTGTGTTGTAGTTTATTGGCAAATAATAGCGGGAATAACCTCCAAAGTCAGGTGACAAGGTGGTCACGGCAGAGTCCTTCCAGTGGCCTCCCTTGTCTGTGGTAAGTGCCACAGGTGGAGTAACGGGGGTGTACAGAGTCTTGGTCGCTGTGACATTACATCCCGAAAGGTTGTCTTTGTATGTGTACTTGATTTGGTCGGTAGAATAAGATTTTCTGTAGTAATCGTAAAAGAACTGGGCGTTTTCGGGGTAAACAGCCGCTGTTCCATCCCCGTGATCATTTACTAATCCGGTAGCACCTGAATTTGCATAGATCGTGTGCGTTACCGGTCTGGCTCCAAGATTCAGGTATGTTGTGCTCAGCTCTGAACTGTCCTTGTTCTCGCAATAAAGGAAGTAACCGGTTGGAGTGGTCCCATTGTCGTTTACATAACTTGATGTCACCGTGGCAGATCCCAGGTTGACCAGTTCGATGTCTTTTTCCAGCAATACCGTGGAACTTCCCTGAACCCGGTAATAGAAACGTACGTGATAGTTATTTACACCAACAGGTGTGGGCCCCGGGTTGTAAGGAGAAGTGGATGCAATAGGGTTGAATACACTTGGGTTAAACGGATAGATGATGGAATCCGTGAACAAGCCGTTGTATTGCAGACCATTCCATATTACAGCTGTATAACTGCTGTTGTAAATGTAGAACCAGTAAAGATCCACGATCATCCCATCTGGGAGGTCGGCAACCAGCCTGTCGGACGTTTTATTTCCGCAGGAACTGAAGTAATTGACGTTAGAGGTTGTTCTCAGAATGACCTGGTCGGTCTGGACTTTCACGGTCATGTAATGTCTTGAATCGCAACCATTTGGTGCGGAGTAAACATAGCTGATGACCAGGTCGTCTCCCCACAAACTGGAGTCAACCGAACCTGGATCAAAGATGTATGCGCTTTTCGGAATGGAGTAAGTAACGCCAGTACCTGTAAAGGTGCCTCCGGAATAACCTGTTTCAACAAGGACTACTGCAGAATCGCTTGCAGAGAAGAGATTCTTGACAATACTGACAGACCCGGTAGTGGTGTCGAAGACGATGGTTGTAATTTTCTTCGAGCTCACGCAGCCATAGGTGTCCGTAAAAGTGTAAATGATATTGTTTGATGCTCCTCCAGGAGAAGATGAGGCAAGGGCTGGATTAAACACGCCGCTTCCATTAATGTGTCCGCCCCCTGAAAACACGCCCGGAGTGGGGCTGTTTGGTGTACCAATGAGGTTTTCGACAGGATCTCCCTGGCAGTACGAAGGCTCTAACCCTATAATGTTTATGTTCTGGTCGCCAATGTAATTGAGGAACAGAATATTTGATGAGGCCGTATCATTGGACCCGTCAACGGCAATTCTCCTGACAAAGGTAATCTGTGTGATGGAGTCATTCAGGGTATAATTGGCAGTCGCCGATGTGGGGTAATCGCTCCAGGAAAGCAGGTTGGTTGAATACTGCCAGGTATAGGTCAGTGATCCGATACCACCGGCGGCACTCGCCGTGCTGTTCATCAAACCGACGGTACTTCCGGCGCAGATATTCTTGGAAGTCGAACCGCTGATCCTGATTGATCCGCCAAGCAGGATGCCCGGTTGTGTTACCGTTGTAGTCGCCCAGGTTTTACAACCAACCTCATCTATTATGGTATCCGTGTAAACACCGGCCGGTACATTTGAACTGAGCGTGTGCGTAACGTAATGGAAGGAAGAATTGACATTGTTGCTCCAGTGATGGTCGTATCCGGGGTGTCCTCCGGCCCATGGATCACCGCCACTTCCGGTAGCCTGTATTATTCCATCCGTTCCGCCGTAGCTAGTTACATGCTGGGTAACATTTAACACCAGGTTCAATACAGGATTTTCAGAAATTACAATGTCCGCAGAGTCCACGCAAAGACTGTCATCTGTTACATAAACCCTCTGTGATCCGGCCCACAACATGGTTGCGATGGCTGTCGTCTCACCATTGCTCCAAAGATAGGTGTAAGGANNTTACATAATACAAGTGTCGCTGATCCGGCTGAAGCCGACGGGTTTGAATTGACGTTCATGACAATGTTGTCCGAGGAAATGGAATCTATCAAACAACCCGTCCCAATGCTGGATGTCATTTCACAGGCAACATTGTCTCCGTCATTTAACGCACTGCTTGAATACGTGCTGGAGGTACTCACTGTGCCTCCTCCATTAACCGTCCATTTATAGGTCGGAGTACCTCCATTTGTAGGTGTAGCTGTAAACGATACATTGTCCCCGTCGCAAATGGAAGGATCGCCGGAAACAGAAACCGAAGCCGTTGTGTTTGCTGTCACGTTTACCTTCAGTGAATCAAACGAGACGGAATCAATCAGACACCCGCCGCTGAAGTCGGATGCCATTACAACCCTTACTGTATCGTCATCCACAAGGGTGTTGTTCATATAGGTAGTACTGTTACTGCCCACGGAACCGCCGTTCAGGAACCAGGAATAAGTGGGAGAAGCACCGCCGTTGGTTGGTGTTGCGGTGAAGGTAACGTTATTCCCGCTACAGACATTTGTGACGCTTTTGGCAAGGGACACTGAAGCAGTTGTATTTGCCGTAACATTCACTTTTGCCGAATCAAAGGAGATGGAATCAATCAGACAGCCTGAACCGAAGTTGGAGGTCATTACCACGCGAACCGTATCGTCATCCGACAGGGAACTGTTCATGTAAGAGGGACTGTTGCTGCCTACTGAGCCGCCGTTCAGGAACCAGGCATAGGCAGGTGAAGCTCCACCATTGGTAGGCGTTGCTGTAAACGTGATGTTAGTCCCGGCACAAATGTCCGTGGCAGTGGCTGCCAGGGAAACGGATGCTGTTGTATTGGCAGTCACATTTATTTTTAACGAGTCAAATGAAATGGAATCAACCAGGCACCCCAGGTTGTAATCCGAGGCCATTACCACCCGAACCGTATCGTCATCAACCAGCGTGCTGTTCATGTAAGTTGGACTGTTGCTGCCAACAGAACCTCCGTTAAGAAACCAGGAATAGGTGGGAGAGGAACCTCCATTTGTTGGTGTTGCTGTAAAGGTGACATTATTTCCACTACATACATTTGTGACGCTTTTGGCCAGGGATACCGAAGCTGTTACCAGTGAATTAACCGTTACCTGAACTGAATCGTAGGCGATTGAGTCGACCTGGCATCCGCCGCTCACCACGTCGGCGTCCATTTCAACCCATACATATTGTCCGTTTGTCAAGCCGCTGGTTGAAAAGGTATCGCTGTTAGCTCCAACAGTTCCGGCGTTGATGTACCACTGGTAATCGGGGCTGGCACCTGGGTTTGTCGGTGTGGCCGTAAAGGTCACGTTGTCTCCGGCACAAATGGTGGTGACACTTTTCGAAACAGCAACGGATGACGTTGTATTAGCCGTTACCGTAACCTGTAGGGAATCAAAAAGAATGGAGTCCGTCAGGCATTTTCCC
>DNDT01000195.1 GCA_003487525.1 Flavobacteriales bacterium | reverse complement strand
CATTTGAACGGCGGTCTTCATCTCCTCGATTGAAAAATTGTCCAGCATAATCCGATCAATCCCTCCAACAGCCATAATTTCTTGCACTTCCTTTAAATTGCGTGCTTCAACTTCTATTTTAAGGTCCTTTTTTACCTCTTCCAAATAATTTCTCGTTTTGGTGATTGCCTTTTCTATGCCTCCCGCAAAATCAATATGATTGTCCTTAATCATGATCATGTCGTATAGTCCGAATCGATGATTTACACCGCCGCCAATCCGGACTGCCCATTTTTCGATTACCCTGAAACCTGGTGTTGTCTTTCTGGTATCCAGTATTTTGCACGGATATTCTTTGACCAGGTTCACGTATTTTCTTGTATTCGTTGCAATTCCGCTCATGCGCTGCATGCAGTTTAATACCAGGCGTTCCGCTTTTAAAATGGAACGCGCACTGCCACTGACTTCAAAAACGATGTCGCCCGGTTTGATCGCGTTTCCGTCATTCAAATAGACCTTTGTATTTAGTTCGGGGTCGATGTGATTGAAAACCTGAAGAGCAACCTCGACACCGGCGAGAATTCCTTGCTCTTTCACCAGTAAAAAGGCTGTTTTTGAACCCTCGGCAGGTACACAGGCTAACGAAGTGTGGTCTCCGTCTCCAACGTCTTCTTTGATTGCATTGCTGATAAATTCGTCTAAATCGATGGTCCAGTCATTCATCCTTTTCAATCCTTATTTCAGATATTTTCTCCTTGGTTTTTTCGGGAAATAATAAATAAACGCGATAAACACCTTTGCTCGTTGTCATGGAACCAATGAGATACGCGTTGCCGGACGGAGATTTCCCGTTGTGTTTTACTTCGAAGGATGATACTTTAAGCGATGCAAACAATGATGTAAGCTGTGATTTGGTTTGATCGGCCGAAAGTTGACTCTCTTTATTTGGACCCATGTAATCAACCTCCGGGGTTAAATATTCGGCAATCAGTGAAGCGTTGCCGTTTTTGAATCCCTCAATAATCCCTACATTTACTTCTTGTGCGAACATGAATTTGCAGGGGAAAACAAAAAGAAGGACCAATAGAGCTATGGAGCCTGATTTCTTCATGTGAGTAAAAGTAGAAAATAAGCCTTAGGTAAAAAACCGAATATTTTGAAAATCCGTTTAATTGTCATTGGGAAAACCAGCGAATCCTATTTGCGCGAGGGCATAAAAAACTATGCCGGTCGTTTATCTCATTACACCGATTTTAGTATGATCGAGCTCGATGAGATTAAAGGATCAAAAAAAATTTCCATGGATGATTACCGAAAGAAAGAGGCGGTAAAATTGATTCCGCAACTCAGCGCCGAGCGAATAATTCTGCTGGATGAAAAAGGCAAGAAGTACACTTCGTTTGGATTTGCGAAAAAAATAAACAAGGCCATGATACAGGGTGTCAGAAGTATGGATTTTGTTGTCGGTGGACCGTTCGGATTTGACAGCTCGGTTCGGGAAATAGCGCATGAAAGCCTATCCCTGTCCGATATGACATTCTCACATCAAATGATTCGCTTGTTTTTTGCAGAGCAACTCTACAGGGCAATGACCATAATCAAGGGAGAATCCTATCATCATGCGTAAACCTGTATAGACCCTTCAGGGATTCTCCAAGGTTTAAGGTATTCAGAAGGCCATTAACCATTCTTTTTACTGTTTTGAGAAACGAGTTCTTTTCGAGCTGAATTCTTAATTTTTCGTCTTTGTTTTCTGATGTGGAATGGTCGACAGTCTTTCGTTTGATACTGGTCAAAAGTCGCTCGGGACTTACTCCGTCCGAAACAAGAAATAGTTTCTCAAATGAATTGCTTTCAAGCAGTTTGTTCAATGATTTTTTACTGAAATAAGACAGGTGTTCTGGATAACACAGTACGTTCCAATCTTCTTTCAGCATGCGGCTGTTTAAGGACCGGATGTTTGGAGTTGTCAGGTAAAGTAAGCCTCCCGGTCTCAGTATCTTTTTTATTCCGCTAATAAACGAATGCAGATCCTGAATGTGTTCAATTACTTCGATGCAGGTAATCACATCAAAGGTCAACTCCCCAAAATTGATCTCCGACAAGTCGCCTTTAAACATGGTGATATCTTTTTGCCTGCAATTTTCTACCGCAGTCTCGGTGTATTCCGTACCGTAGGTCTTCCAATTCAGTTCTTGTGCCACTTCCAGAAAAAAGCCCATTCCACATCCAATGTCCAGTATCCTGTTCAAGGATCTTGCATGTTCAAATTTCGAGAGGATTTCCCGGTATCTCTTTACTGTTATTGGTGATTTGTAATCATCCCTGCCATACTCTTCATAATGTGCGATCAATTCACGGGAATCCGGGATGTCCCAGGCAAAAACCATTGAACATTCAGTACATTTCGTCAACTTGTGTTTTTCATATGCTTTCAGGATGGATACCTGTTCTGAATTACAAACTGTACAGCGCTGAATTTGCATTATTTAAGCGTATTGTATATTTCAAGATATCGTTCAGTGGCTATCGAAAGCGATAAATTCTTCAGGCCAACCTTTCGGATTTCTTCTTTTGATTTTGACATTAGGGTTCGTATTGTTTCATCATCGACAAACATGGTTTTCTCACGATCGATTTCATGAATGTGCCCGACATCGTTATCACTAAAAAACGTGTTCAGATCTCCAACACCGGTATTGGTTATTACCGGTAACCCACAAAGAAGCATTTCTCCAAGTTTTGTAGGGGAAGATGCACTTTTGGAAAAAGTTGACCGGATGTAGAAGATTCCCAGGTCGGCAATCGAAAGGTAAACCGGAACTTCGTCTCTTGATGCTGACCTCACAATCACACTTGATTTCGGCAGATTAAATTCGCTTGTCAAAGCCATAATACGTTCCTCAGAATCCCTGGTAATCCACAAAAAACGATCCAGAAACTTTCGTTCAAACAAATTGGCGAATTGCGCCATCATCTCCCTGCCGAGATACCATGTACCCAAGGACCCGACATAAATGAGTAATTTTTCTGAATGGTTAATGGAAAGTTCATTTTTAAGGCTG
>DNDT01000477.1 GCA_003487525.1 Flavobacteriales bacterium | reverse complement strand
GGCCCGAAAAGAGTAATATCCCTTCATCATTTCGTAATTTTAACTCAATATGGATAAGGCGAAAGTCGTAACGGAGGTTTATGATGTTGAAGCAGAAAAGCTTGAGATACTTAAACGCTATCGAAGTTTGCTCAGGGCGTCGAGTCGGGCTCGTTCAGAGGAAGACAGAAAACTAATACGAAAAGCATTTGATGTTGCCTCCGAAGCGCATAAAGACGAACGGCGAAAATCAGGAGAACCATACATCTATCATCCTATTGCGGTTGCACATATTGTTGGAAATGAAATTGGGCTTGGCACCACCTCGATCATTTGCGCCTTATTACACGATACCGTCGAGGACACCGATATAAGTTTGCAGGATATCGAAGAAATGTTCGGCAAGAGTGTCGCCAATATTATTGACGGACTGACCAAGATTTCAGGAGTTATTTACGATCAGTCGGCTTCACTGCAAGCAGAAAACTACAGGAAAATATTGCTCNNAAGGACATCCGCATCCTGCTGATCAAGCTCGGAGACCGTCTCCACAACATGCGCACCCTGGACGCAATGACCAGAAACAATCAGTTAAAAATAAGTTCTGAAACACTATACCTGTACGCTCCTTTGGCACACCGTTTAGGATTGTATGCAATTAAAACAGAGCTCGAGGATCTCGGATTAAAGTACACCGATCCTAAAAAATATCAGGACATTGAAACCAAACTAAAAAAGACCAAAGCCGTTCGTACCCGGTTCATGAACCAATTCAGTTTGCCCATTAAAAAAGCCTTGGATGAAATGGGACTGAAATACGAAATCAGAGTACGCACAAAATCAGTTCATGCGATTCTGAATAAAATGAGATCGAAGAAGGTAAAGTTTGCAGAAGTATACGACATCTTTGCCATTCGAATTATTGTGGACTGTAAACCGGAAAAAGAGAAATCAGATTGCTGGAGGGTCTACAGTACGGTTACCGATTTCTATCAGCCAAATCCGGACCGTTTGAGGGACTGGATCTCAACTCCGAACGTCAATGGCTATGAATCTCTTCACACAACCGTAATGAGTCCGTCCGGAAAATGGGTAGAAGTGCAAATTAGGTCTAGACGAATGGACGACATTGCGGAAAAAGGTCTGGCTGCTCACTGGAAATACAAGACCGAAGACTACGATAAATTTTACGACAAATGGTTGAGTAAAATACGTGACCTGCTCGAAAATCCAGATCCGGATGCCCTTGATTTTATCGATGACTTTAAGCTGAATCTTTTTTCGTCTGAGGTATATTGTTTCACTCCAAAAGGTGAACTGAAAACACTGCCAAGCGGAGCTACGGCACTTGATTTTGCCTTTGAGATACATACCGAAATCGGAGCCAGATGCTTGGGAGCCAAGGTTAACCATCAACTTGTTCCGTTGAGTTATGAATTGAAGAATGGAGATCAGATAGAGATCATCACGAGTTCAAAAAAGCAACACAATGATGAGTGGTTGAATTTTGTGGTTACCGCAAAAGCAAAGGCCAAGATCAAACACCTGCTAAAAGGAAACAAGAAAAAGTTTTCGTCTCTCGGAAAATCCGCCCTTGAAAAGAAATTTAAACAACTTAAGGTAACCTTCAATTCAGCCAACCTCAATGAATTAATGGCCATTTTTGACGCAAAGAGCCTTAATGAATTATACTATCAGGTTGGGAGGGAAAAAATCAACCTGAACGTGTTGAATCAGATCGATGTGGAAAAAGACCGCTTTGTACTGAGGAAACTGGTTCGAAAGAAAAGCCGGTTGGGTCGTTTTTTTCCTTTTATTAAAAAAGATAATTCAAACCTTATCCTCGAGCACAATGCCGGTAAACTGGAGTACAGTCTTGCCGAGTGCTGTCATCCTATTCCGGGGGATGAGATTTTTGGGTTCGCTGTTGCAGGAGGGGCCGTGAAGGTTCACAAAACCAATTGCAAGAAAGCCGTGAATATGATGTCAAAGTTTTCAAAACGCGTGCTTCGTGCAAGGTGGACCGAAAACAAAAAAGTTGCGTTCATCACTACGATTGACGTAACAGGTATAGATGATGTTGGTATTGTTAGTAACATTACCCGTGTAATTTCTGAAGAACTGGACGTGAACATGCGCTCGCTTCAGTTTAAAAGTCACGATGGAATTTTTGAAGGAAGCATTACGCTTTATATTGAAAACACAAGCCATTTAGATGAGCTGGTTGAGAATATTAATCAGGTAAAAGGAGTGATATCGGTACAAAGAGCAGAACAATCCGAAGAACAAAAGGTTAAATAACGGCTTTTACTACTTTTGCAAGCCTTATTCATGAGTCAGAAATTAGAAATACAAGATAAAGTCAGGAACCTTTTTTCCATCTACCTGGAGAAAAAAGGGCATAGAAAGACGCCCGAACGATATGCCATATTAAATGAGATTTATACTCATGACAGGCATTTCGATATTGAAGCTCTCTACATTTCTATGAAAAATAAACGCTATCGCGTGAGTAAGGCCACTTTATACAATACCATTGAATTGCTGATTGACTGTGCTTTGGTCCGTAAGCATCAATTTGGAGACGGAAGCTCACAATTTGAACGAGCGTATGGATTCGGTCAGCACGATCACCTGATTTGCTCGAATTGCGGAATCGTTTTGGAATTTTGTGATCCTCGCATCCAACATATTAAAGATTCTGCACAATCCTTGCTCGGATTTGAAGTAACTTCACACTCTCTGAATTTTTACGGATTGTGTAAAAAATGTGTTTCGAAAAGCAATAACAAAGCAGAATCTAATCTGAAATTAGGAAAGATTTAACGATATATTCACAGAAGAAAAAAATCATGAAGGTTGATGTTTTATTGGGTTTGCAATGGGGAGATGAAGGAAAGGGAAAGGTCGTTGATGTGCTGACTCCACATTACGATGTAATCGCCCGGTTTCAGGGAGGCCCAAACGCAGGACATACGTTGGAATTTGAAGGAGTAAAGCACGTATTGCACACCATCCCATCCGGAATCTTCAGAGAGAATACACAAAATCTTGTTGGCAACGGTGTCGTAATCGATCCCGAAGTTTTTAAAAAGGAAGTTGTTGCACTTGAAAATATGGGCGTGAATGTGAAGTCGAAACTCAAAATTTCGAGAAAGGCACACCTAATTTTACCCACTCATAAATTGCTGGATGCCGCTTCAGAAAATGCAAAAGGAAAAAATAAGATCGGTTCCACATTAAGAGGAATTGGCCCGGCTTACATGGATAAAACAGGTCGCAACGGTCTTCGGGTCGGTGATATTGAACTTGCAGATTTTAAAAACAGGTACAATACCCTGGTTGCCAAACACCTTGACATTTTGAAATCATTCAAATTCAAACACAACCTGAAAGAATTGGAAGGACCGTGGTTTGAAGGAATTGAAAAACTTAAATCATTTGAACTGGTCGACAGTGAACAGTATATCAATTCATGTCTTGACAACAACATGAAGGTCCTTGCGGAAGGTGCACAAGGGTCACTTCTGGACATAGATTTTGGTTCTTATCCTTTTGTGACTTCTTCAAATACCATTTCCGCGGGTGCCTGCACCGGTCTTGGAATAGCACCTAACAGAATTGGTGAAGTCTTCGGTATTTTTAAAGCTTATTGCACACGTGTCGGCAGCGGTCCATTCCCAACCGAATTGGAAAATCAGATTGGTGAACGACTTCGAAAAGAAGGAAATGAATTTGGTGCTACAACCGGCAGGCCGAGGAGATGCGGATGGCTTGATATTCCGGCTTTAAAATACACGGCCATGATAAGCGGAGTTACTCAGCTAATTATGATGAAGGCGGATGTACTTTCCGCTTTCAAGGAAATCCTGGTTTGTAAAAAGTACAACGTAAATGGCCATGAAATGGATTACCCTCCATATGACATAAAAGCCAAAATAGATCCCGTTTATGATTCCCTTGAATGTTGGCCCGATGATTTGACAGGAATAAAAAATACCTCAGAATTTCCCGGTCAATTGAACGATTACATCAAATACGTTGAAGAGAAGGTGGGCTTGCCAATTACAATCATTTCGGTGGGTCCGGACAGAAGTCAGACCATAGTCAGGGATAAAAACAAAGTTCCGGTTCTAGCATGAAAAGGTTCGCCGCAAGGCGTTTTCTCATAACATCGGTTCTGTTCGCCTTATTCGGACTCAGCCTGAGCGAGGATATTCACGCGCAGAACAAGGCCAAAATAAAATTCCAGGCGGATAACATTGAGTACGACGAAAGCCTTGGCAAAAAAGCCAAAAGACTCATTGGCAACGTCGTATTCGAACACAAGGGCGTTCTCATGTACTGTGACAGCGCTTACCAGTACCCCGTTTCAAATAGCCTTGATGCCTTCGGAAGAGTTCACATTAAACAGGGTGACAGTTTAAATCTATACAGCGATTCCTTGCATTATGATGGTGAAAACCAATTGTTTACATGCAAGCAAAATGTTGTGCTCGACAACGACAACATTCACCTCACCACCGATTATCTGATTTACAACAGACCCTTTCGACTTGGTTACTACCTGAAAGGAGGTACGATTGTGAACCGTGAAGATCAATCCGAATTAAAAAGCAGGCGGGGATACTATTATACGGATGCAAATGAGTTCTATTTTAAAAAAGAAGTGCGTTACGTTCACCCGGAATTTGAAATTATAGCCGATACACTTCTTTACAATACGAAGTCAAAAAAAACAACCTTTCTCGGGCCAACGGATATATACGCCGACTCCAATAAAATTCACTGTGAAGCAGGTTTCTTTAACAGCCTGACCAAATTATCAGAGTATCACATCAATGCGTACATCGTCTCTGATTCGAGGATAATATCAGGTGACAGTATTTTTTATAACAGCAACATAGGTTTTGGTGAAATTTTAGGTCATGCGGACATTGTCGATACAGCAGAAAACATCCGTGTAAAAGGCCAGCATGCATTGTTATACGAGAACAGAGATAGCGCAATCGTGACCGTTGAAAGCGAACTGCAACAGTATATGGAAGACGATACGCTTTTTCTGCATGCCGATACCCTAAAAGTGTTCAAGGTGCAGAGTGACAATCCCGATGCCAGGATGCTTCTTGCCTACAGACACATCCGATTCTTTAAAAGTGATCTCCAGGGTAAATGCGATTCGATGGTGTATAATTTTTCCGATTCAGCCATACAGTTGCATTTCGACCCGATATTATGGACCGGTGACAATCAAATTACAGGGGACTACATTCAGTTGAACATGGCCAACGGAACTATTCATACCATGGACATTACCAAGAATGCCTTTGTTAATTCTGCGGTAGATAGTATTCGTTTCAATCAAATCCGTGGCAAGCAAATGACCGGAATGTTTAAAAACAATAAGCTCGACAACATTCACGTAACCGGAAACGGGCAGACCGTCTATTACGCTTTGGACAAAGACGACAAGTTTGTAGGTGTAAACCGTGGGGAAAGCTCAGATCTAATTATCAAGTTGGTTGAAAATGAAATAAATCAAATTTCATACATCAACGATGCCAACGCAACATTTTTTCCAATCGACGAACTTTCAACGGAAGAACTTCGGTTAAAAGGCTTTAACTGGAGAATAGAACTTCGTCCTACAAAAAGAGAGGATATCTTTATCTGGAAGGAGTAAATTCGATGCCGAGAATTTCGTGAACATTCGAACCAATTTTCTCACTGAGATCTTCCAAGGGCAGATCGTTTTCGTCATTGCCAAATGGCTCTTCTATTTCCTCCGCAATTAATTCGATGGTAATCAGAAAGTAGAATATGAAAAGAGTAACGGCAATGGTCCAATAATGAAAAGTGGATACAAAACCCAAGGGAAGAGTCACACTGTAGATGAAAATGAACTTCTTCATATACATGTTGTATGCATAGGGAATGGGTGTGTTTTTTATTCGTTCACACGCCCCGATGTTATCTGTAAGACCCTTTAATTCCTTGTCCAAAATGAAGAGTTGTTCTCCGGTAATCTCATTTGATGTATACAGGGCGTTTGCTTTGATATAAAGTTCACTGGCAAGGAAATTGGGTTTGTGATTCCACTTGACCATTTCTTTAAGTTCCGTTTCAGTCATGATCATGGATGCGTCAACAGGCTCATTCCTTAAATGGTGCATCATCGCGAATACATAATTTCGAATGAGACCGGCAAACTCCAACCGCCGGGTTTTATTTTCTCGCTTTAAAAATGCATTGAGTTTAATGGAGAGATTGCGGCAATCGTTCACCAATGCTCCCCAGATTTTTCTTCCCTCCCACCATTTGTCATAGGCGGTGTTTGTCCGGAATACAAGAAATAGACCCAATACAATACCCAGCAGGGAATGGACCACGGTAGACACATCAAACCAATCACTGAGGTAAACCTCATATATTACGGTAAACAAGGTGGCGTAAAACGCCAAAACGATCATGTTAGGAATCGTCTTTTTAAATGTTTCCCTGCTGTATCGATGAAAAATCAGACCCAACCAGGATTTCGGATTGTATTTAATCATGGATGATACGTCAGTTATTCATTTCCGGAGGCAGATTCAACAAGCCGCTTTGAAATTTTTTATATGACCGAGCCAATAAGGCAACGAGTTTTCCGATTCGCTCCATTGCGGCAAGGGTATCTTCGGATATCGTTGCTTTCTGAATACGCAAAAGCATTAAACCGTATAAACCCGTCAGACAAATCTCAACTTCAGTCAGATCTTCGGAACCGCTCTTTCCTTTTAATATTGATAGGTCGCCTGCAGTCGCCTTATATGCATCCTGATATTCCTTGTCCTGAAAAGTCATCAAAAGAGACCTGTGAAGATTATTGAGCGATTTCAGATGATGGCGCACGGTTTTTAAATGCCCCTGCTTCTCCAAACCATCCCTTTTCATCTCATCGATAATGCCCTTAAACCAATTTTCATATTCAAGGGCAATCTCTTCAGACGGCATTTGATCCGGAAAAATTCTTGTCATTACCTTATTGACACTTAACTCGCTTCCCCGAATTAAGTCTTCGATTTGCCACATGTACAAGATGTACTCAGCGATATTTTCCTTCTTTTTTTGCTCGGCTATAAGCATTATTCCGTTTCTTTTCGGGCGTTATATTCCTGATTCAGTCCATCCAGAATCTCCTTTGTCAAATTCAGACTGTCGTTTGCTAAAATAATGTTTGAAGTGATCGAATAACCGAGTATGTAGTCGTAATTCCGGTCTTTGGTAAAGTCATCTATGTATCCGATAATCTTTGTTCGCAATTTATCATTCCACTCTTTTTCTTCACGCATAATCTTTTGTTCCAACTCCTCCTTTAACTTGGTCAAATCGGATTCTTTACGCATGAGGTCGCGTTGTTTAATTTGCTGTTCTACTTCACTCATTCCACCTCCTGTCTGCTGAAACTCTTTCACCTCTGATTCAAACGTTCGAAATTGTTTTTCCAGCCGGCCTTCATATTGATTTTTTCTTTCTTCAAGATTAGCCATTGCGTCATGCACATACGCATACTTGTCCCAAATGGTATCGGTGTTCACATAGTATATGACACCATGCTTGAGGGTAGTTGTTCCAACGGCAGTGCTTTCATTTACCGTCTGGTTTTCTTCCTCGGACTTGCTGCTGCTGAAATGTAGGACATATAAACCTATCACGGCTGCCGCCAATACATAAACAAGGTATTTGTCTGTTGCTTTCAAGGGATAATAATTAGGAGCACAAGTATACTAATTTGTCATCCAACAAAACGATACCGTGCTCCTAAAAAGAAGTCAGCTAAAACTAGTTTTTACTAAATCTGGATTCAAACACTGAATTTCCTTCATACGAAAGTTTAATCAGATACAATCCATTTGTTAAATGTGATAAATTAAGTTCGTCTTTTCCGTCCCAGTTCTGGATTAAAACCTGTCGACCGGTAACTTCATAAACCCTCACCTGATCAATTCGGGAATCTTCCAATCCGGACACCTTTATTGCGGTGGTTGCGGGATTTGGATAAATAAACACACTTGAATTATCGGATTCGTTTTCAATGCCCGTAGGTACATTGTTACATCCGGCAGGAATGGCATCCAGGTAATTCGCGCAGAAGCTTCCCCATCCTGTTCCCTTCATTAATTTACCGTTGTTGCCATTGGGACCACAATCCTTTACCGTCGATCCGGCATTTTCATCAAGCCTCCAGTATGCAATCAAACCCGCTTCATTTCCAACCATATGCTTGCCTTTATCCGCATATATTTGTGCTTCCGTTTTGGCAAAATTCCAGATTCGTATCTCTTTTATTATGCCTTTAAACTGATAAACGTTAGCTGTAACCGAATCATCTTCCGACCAACCAATCCACAAATCAATGCTGTTTGAAATGTCAGCCAGCAACGCAGCCTTTCTGGATTTTCTAATCAACGCACCATCCTGATAACCGTTTATGGTATCCTGAACTCCTCCAACTTCCCTGGTATAAGCTACATGATGACACAGACCGTCCCTTAAATCTTTGGCCGGCACTCCCGGGTTACCACCCGGTCCAAATCCACCACCGGCATAGCTTGTTCCTTCCATTTGGATGCCAATAAATCCTTTATCGGTTAACCAGAAATTAAACCCATCCAAACTGGACCCCGCAACACCCTTCTTCGAAAAAATTGTTGGTGCAACCGTTCCTTTGTTCCCGGTATCAGCTTGAATCAATGCTTCAACGGTAAATGCGCTGCGACCCAAATTTAAGCTGGTGTGATGCGGTACCTTCACATAGTCGTCAATTCCATCAAACAGCAATCCGGCATCCTTGTTTTGAGCCTGTAAGCTGCAAATAAAAAATAAAATAAATGCATTGGTAAAAATCGTTTTCATAGTCTGTGTTTTAAGACATTGAAATTACTTCAATAAAAGATATCTATCAAATAAATGCAGATATAAATACTTAGCAAGCCATTTTAGGAATCAGAGCGGAATTGAAAAAGGGCACCAATTCGAATGGTACGTCAAAATGCTCCGAAAGATCTTGTCCGAATTCGCGCATAAAATCATCGT
>DNDT01000356.1 GCA_003487525.1 Flavobacteriales bacterium | reverse complement strand
CAAGAGCAATAACTACCTCATTGATTCATATGGTCTGACAATTTTCCAGTCTCTGCCTGTTAACAGAACGCAAAAACTCACTGTCGTTCACAGTGAAAAGGCTACACCAGAGTCTGACAATGATAGATCGACTTTTGCCTGGAATAAATTTGCAAATTACTCATCAGCCGCAGCGATGACATCTCTTATCGCATTGACGACTTTTAAACTGAATTTACTGGAAGACGTTCAGTTGAGCGCACTGGGCCTGAATCCATTTGTCAGTGAGACAGGCGTCTATCATCCTGTTCCGTATGTAGAAGCAAAGGACTTGACCTTAACCGGCGATGATTTCGTGAAAACAAAGATTGAGAATGCCTCGACCAACTTTATTGAGTATCCGATTCTGGACAAAAAAATTACCGTAAAGGTCAATGAAGATGACAAGGATAAAACCGTGGAGAAGGCAGCTGTGACAGCCGGACCATACCATGTGGTCGCCGGTTGTTTCGGTGTGGAACGAAATGCCACGAAGCTTCATAAAAAACTGCTAAAAAAGGGATATAAAGCCGATTTACCGGGCATGCACAAAGGTCTCCACGTAGTCAGTTACCAGAGTTTTGACAACCGGGATTCAGCTGCCGCCCTGCTGGAAAAAGTTAGAATAGAAGACAATTCACAAGCCTGGATTTTGAAAAAATAATTTCCGAAAAAACGCACCGACATAAAGGCGCGTAGTAAATCACATTATCATGAAAGCCAAATCACCCTCTGAAAGCCGTTGCATCAAAACGGAAATTGTTTTGCCGAACGACACCAATACTCTGAACAACTTAAGGGGAGGAAAATTACTGCATTGGATTGACATCGCCGGGGCCATAGCCTGTCATCGGCATTGTGGCAGGGTGGTTGTTACAGCCGCGGTCAACAATGTGGCTTTTGAACATCCCATTCGTCTGGGAGACATTGTGACATTTGAAGCGGAGGTTTCGAGGGCTTTTAGCACGTCCATGGAAGTGATCATTGATGTTTCAATCGAAAGCGCAAAGGATCGCGAAACGATGACAAATACAGCCATCTACACTTTTGTTGCGGTGGATCAACTGGGAAATCCGATTGAAGTCCCACCCCTGGAGCCGGAGACGGACAAACAAAAGGAACGTTACAAAGCGGCGTTGCGAAGGCGCCAGCTGAGTCTGATCATCGCAGGAAAAATGAAACCCGACGAGGCCACCGAGCTGAAAGCCTTGTTTTTTCCAAAGTAAACAGTCCGCAATTAGGGTATATTCGGCAGTACAATTTTTTACCTTTATTGTATTATTTCTGCGGTTTTATGCTTAGAAACCGGCTTATTATTTTTTTGTTGTTTTCAGCTCAGCTTGTTGCAGGGCAGACAACCCTGGAATGGGCAAAACAAATCGGAGGAACGGGTAACGAAACTGTTTCCAAAATGACCGTTGATCAGAATGGAAATAGTTATATCACCGGGGATTTTACAGGTATTGTCGATTTTGACCCAAGCGAAAAGACCCACAACATTCAGTCAATTGGCAGCAGGGATTTATTTATTGCCAAATATGACAGTTTAGGTAAATTCCAATGGGTTTATCAAATAGTCTCTATTGATCATGGAAGTAAATACTTCAAAAACAACATCACAGGTGTGGTGGTTGATAAAAATGGATCGGCATTCTTCACAGGCAACTTCTTAGGCGTTGTTGATTTTAATCTCTTAAACGGAGGGTACGTTGTCGACGCTAAAACCAAATACTGGTTTGTGTTAAAACTGACCGGACAAGGGGAGTTTTTGTGGGTAGAAAATATTGAGACCGGGAGCAACATTATTGATAATTTGTACGAGAATGTAGCCAGTTCACTGACCATTGATCATTCCGGAAACATTTATTTAGCAGGTGCATTTAAAAACTTTAAGCAAAAAATAGATTTTGATCCAGATAACGGAATCGCACACTTGACTTCCCCTGAAGGAAAAGGGGGCTATATATTAAAGCTGAACAACGATGGTAATTTCGTATGGGTAAAAGGCTTGTTTGCAACTTATTCCTGTGTGGTCAAATGCATCAAAATCGATAATGAGGACAACATTGTCGCTGCCGGAATATTTGGGAGCGACGTTGATTTTGATCCGGATACAGGTATATACAAAATGTTCCCAGGCAATGGTACAGGTACATTTATTCTGAAGTTGGATAACGATGGACGATTTGAGTGGGCAAACAATGTTAGATCTAGCACAACCACATACAATCATATGGCTGAGAACGACATTTTTGATATGGAATTAGATCAACAGGGAAATATGGTTGCAACAGGTTGGTTTGATCATACAGCTAAGTTTGGATCCATAGAACTGAATTCTGGGGGATATTATAGCAGTCCTGATGCCGATGCTACTTATTCGAGCTACAGAGCAATATATGTTTTTAAAATGCACAAAACAGGATATTTTAAATGGGCATATGATTTTGGTCCAATTGACAAGAACTGTGAAATTGGTGCTAAAGGAATCACTACCGATTTTCAGTCGAATATATACATTTCAGGTATTGCGTCGGGGGCCTGTGATTTTAAACCTGGAAATGGAATTCAGCAACTTTATGAATATAATTATGGAGATGGATATTTACTAAAACTGGATTCCAATGGTCAATATCTTGGGACAGTGAGATTAGCATGTAACGGAAGGGTCAGGCATTTATCTCCGGATGCACTTTGTCTCTCTTGTACATTTTCGGGCGAAAGGGATTTTAATCCTGGCACAGAAAGTTACTTGTTCAGAACAAAAGGCGAAAATGACATAGCTATTTTCAAGTTGTCCGGTCGGGAATTGGCAACTTTTAATTATTTGGGCCCATATATGTTTAAGCCTTTCCCAAATCCGACCTCCGGGAAATTAAATCTTGATTTTGATAGCCGTGTGGATTTTATTGAAGTTAAGTTATTTGATATTTCAGGAAGGATGGTCAGGCATGAGCGCTTTTTTACAACTTATTCTATTCACATGAATATTGAAGTCGCATCAGGGATTTACATAATGGAGGTAACTTTAAATAGTTCATTAAAAGAAGTTTACAAAGTTGTGAAGAATTAGACTATAGGTTAGCGGTGTACCCAATGCGCAGAAAAAACCGAATCAATACTCTTTATAGAATCAACCACTGCCTTGAGCGGTTTCAATTAATTCTGATTGTTTTTAAGGTGATGCCCGATGATGACACCGAACTGAAGACGTTGTTATATTCGGGTGAAAGAGTGAATCCTACCGTAGGTCGATTAAAATAACTGCGATGAATTCGGCCAGGGTCAGGAGCAGGGAATACATGAATGTAGTTGGCTTTAGTACCCTTCTTTCAAACCCTCTCCTGAATCCCGAGACCTGGTTGTAATCACTTAAATGTCCCAGGTACCGGAATTTTTCTGTGCGCCTGTATACCCTCACGAGGGTGACAATCAGGTGATTTATAATGAAAAGTCCGATTACAAGGATCATCCTTTTTTGGTATTGATTTAAACTAAAACCTTAATCAAACCTAACCATAGCAAGAGAACCAGGCAAAACTATTCGACGGAGATCAACATAAGATAGACCAAATCGAAGGTCAGTGCGACAGACCTTTTCAAGGATCTTTAAAAAGAGACGATTTGCTCGACAGCCATGAGATTGGCGTAATGCATTTTAAATTCCTCCGGTCTTTTCAGGTGAAAGTCATCGCGAAAGTTCGTGTCGTTTAAAAAGATCATGCTGTTAAAATAGGATTTGAATTCATCTTGTAAATTCAAATTTTCGAATTCTTCTTTATTTACCGCCTCTATCTCGGACCGTTGTGCGTCTCGCATTGGGGGCGAAATAAAGATCAGTTCTGCATTATGTTCGGCACAGAGAGTTTTTATTTTTTGAACGTATTCAACAGACAGATCTGACAAAAAAGAAGCTGAAATTTTGTCTTTGGACGAAAAATTTGGTGCCCATTCAGAGGTTAATATGTGAGGTTCCTGACACAAGAAGTAAAAAGGTATTTTTTTAACTTGATCCATCACGCGTTCGGATAAGTAAGGCTTGTACTCGTCTGTGTAAAAAGGCTTTAGAAAATAATGATAGGTGTAAATCTGATCGAGGTTGTTTTTAAAGCAGTAGGGGGTAAAAAAAACAAAAACAGTGTCGGCATTATTCCCTGCCAAAAAGTAATTGTTCAGCAACAGAAAATGGCCGGTGACACCTATAGCCTGATTGCAGGCCAGGGAATAAAGGGACTCATTTTCTTCTTTGTTTGGAAAAAACTGCTGCCCGGTGCTGTCGCCGATAAACACCTTTTTGCTTTTCGTTTTACGCTTGCTTTTTTTAATCGAGTGGTAAATTTCGTCGCCCACATTACCGCGCTTATACGATTCGGTATAAAGGTCATGCAGTGGTTTAATATATGAAATGATTATCAGCGGAAGTGCAAATACTAAGGCATTGAGCAAAAATCTTTTCATGGTTTAAACGATACAGCCACATTTGCTGCTTTCTAGTCTTTCATCAACTTTTCAACTGCAGCAACGATCCGTTTAAGTTCAATCTCTTCTGTGGTCCGTTGTTCTTTTTTTGAATTTTTATTGCCCAGTTTAGAAGTGGGTCTGAAAGAGAGATGACCGGCTTCTACGATGACCGAGTCAGGATCGGGCAGATAGGGATACATTCCAAATTTCGGAACCGTTGCGCCCCAAATTGAAATGATTTTTTTCTTAAACGCAGCTGCGACATGCATCATTCCGGAGTCGTGACAAATGACGAGCCCGGCCTTTTTAATGATGGAAGCCGAACCGTGAATATTGGTTTTTCCACACAGGTCGATTACGTTTTTATTAACCGATGCAATTGCATAGCCATCCAGGGCATCTTCTTTACCACCGATAAGCACAATGGGCTTTTTTATCAAGCCACACAATTCAGTCATTTTATGCAGGGGCAATCTTTTTCCCTCGTGAGCCGCGCCAATGGCAAAAACAACATACCTGCCTTCTTCATGCCCAAACCGGTCCATGGTGTTTATTTCTTCGGATTCGGGATTAAAGTATTCCAGACCCTTGCCGTCATTTACGACCCCCAGGGCTTTTACTGCTTCGAAATACCGATCGACTATGTGAATATCCGGCAGGAGGTCAATCCCAAAATTTACCAAAACCCACTTCTCGATATTCAGTTTTCGAAACGTGAAATGAATGCCCATCAAATGCCTTTTGACCATTTTACTGCGCACATTCTTATGCAGGTCAATGATGTAATGAAAGCCCTCCTTTTCGAGTCCGGCCGATAATGCGTTCAAATTTTTGTCGTAAACATGGATGACATCAACATGGGGATTTAACTCCAGCAACCCCTGGTATTCTTTCTTGACGAGGTAGTGAACCTCGGTCTCCCCTTCCAGTTGTTCCTTTAGACAGCGCACAATCGGGGTGGTGAGCAGAATATCACCGATTGAGCTAAACCGAATTATTAGGACCTTGGTCTTGAATGACAATGTTCAAATCTTTGTTCGCCAAAAATAAGGCATTTTATGCGCTGTAAATAATGATAATTTTGGAGCATGTTTCTGATCGATACGCATGCACATATTTATCTTGAAGATTTTGCCGATGATCTTGACCAGGTTATATCTCGTGCAAAACTAGCCGGAGTGGACAGAATATACCTGCCTAACATAGATGAGAAAACCCTTCCGGATTTAAATGCGCTTGTATCCAAACATCCATCCTTGTTCAAGCCCATGATTGGTTTGCACCCGACATCGGTAAAGGATAATTATCGGGAGGTATTTAATGAATTGTTCGACGGTACCGATCTTACCTCATACTGTGCGATCGGAGAAATAGGAATAGATCTGTACTGGGATAAAACACATGTCCGTGAACAGACAGAGATTTTTGAACGACAGATTGAAATGGCCAAGGACAATCACCTTCCTGTGGTAATTCACGCCAGGGATTCATTTAAAGAGATATTTGAAGTGGTAGACCGGCAAAACAACTCCGAATTGACCGGTATTTTTCACTGTTTTACCGGTACAATTGATGATGCCAGGCATATTCTTAAGTACGGAGGATTTAAGCTGGGTATCGGGGGAATAGTGACGTTCAAAAACGGAGGCCTGGACAAAATTCTTACGGACATAGATCCCGAAAACATTGTTTTGGAAACGGATGCTCCGTATCTGGCACCGACACCGAATAGAGGAAAAAGAAACGAAAGCGCGTATATTCGCGACGTTGCAATTCGGGTAGCCGAGATTTACGGGAAATCGCTTGAGGAGATTTCGGCCATCACAACTGAAAATGCACTGAAAATATTTGAGGGATGAAGAGAAAAGTATTGCTTGTTTACACAGGTGGAACCATCGGAATGAAGAAGGATTATCTGACCGATAGCCTGAAACCCTTTGATTTCTCGCACATATTCGAGGAGATCCCTGAACTCAGCAAGATAGATTGTAAGCTGGACATTCAGGCAAATCCCAATCCCATCGATTCCTCCGACATGTCTCCAGAAAATTGGAAGCTGCTTGCCAAAAGAATACAAGACAATTATGATGCGTATGACGGATTTGTGGTATTGCACGGATCCGATACCATGGCATACACGGCTTCAGCCATGAGTTTTATGCTCGAAAACCTTGCCAAACCCGTAATTTTCACCGGTAGTCAGCTCCCTATCGGCACACTCAGAACTGACGGAAAAGAGAACCTGATAACCGCCATCGAAATAGCGGGACACTATGAAAATGACATTCCGGTTGTACCGGAAGTGGCCATTTATTTTGAATACAGCCTTTATCGAGGAAACCGGGCCATTAAGGTCGATGCCCAGCATTTCAGGGCCTTCGAATCCCCTAATTATCCGTTTTTGGCAAATGCCGGGGTAAACATCAAATTCTATCGACATAACATTAATCCGATTCCCACTGAAAAGTTTTCTGTTTTTACCGAATTGGACAGCCGTGTGGCCTTTTTAAGATTCTTTCCCGGAATTTCACCCGATGTTGTTCGAAGCATCTGTGTTAATCCGATGATCAGAGGACTCGTGCTCGAAACCTTCGGATCGGGTAACGTACCCAATAATTTGGAAATAATCGGCGTTATTAAGGAAGGNNGCGCACGCTTGGAAAGCGTGTAAACTGCGAAAGTGGTTTCGAGGGTTCGAATCCCTCTCTCTCCGCGGAATTGAAAAGAAAAAAGAAATTGACTTAACTATTATACTAAATCAAATAAAATGAAGAAAATTCTAAGTCTCATAGCCATCGCAGGAATGCTTAACCTGTTTGCACCATTTAGCGTTGTAGCTCAGGAAGGTGAAGAGAATAAGACAGAACAGGAAATGACCAACGGAGAAGAAGCTGCTGTTGAGGAAACAACACCTGCTGAACCTGTTGCTGCACAAGCGGCTGAAGAAGTTCCTGCCGGTGAAAGGTCGTTTTCAAAAGTTATAAAGGAGAAATTTATTGAAGGTGGTCCCGAATTTATGGGCATCGTTTTGATTTGTTTGATACTTGGACTTGCCATCGTTATTGAGCGTGTCATCTACCTTAACATGGCGACGACAAACACCAAGAAATTAATCAGCGAAGTTGATGATGCCATTCATGCAGGCGGCGTTGAGGCGGCAAAAGAAGTGTGCCGCAACACATCCGGACCGGTTGCAAGTATTTTCTACCAGGGACTTGACAGAAGCGATGAAGGTCTGGATATGGTTGAAAAGTCAGTTATTTCTTATGGAGGTGTGCAAATGGGTAATCTGGAAAAAGGAGTTTCCTGGATTTCACTTTTTATTGCGCTTGCCCCGATGCTTGGGTTCATGGGAACGGTTATCGGTATGATTGACGCTTTTGACGCCATTGCCGCAGCGAACAATATCTCACCCGCCATTGTTGCAACAGGTATTAAGGTTGCCCTTTTGACCACGGTATTTGGTTTGATTGTCGCCATTATTCTGCAGATTTTCTACAATTACATTATTTCAAAAATCGACAGCATTGTTCATGATATGGAAACTGCTTCCATTTCATTGGTTGACATGTTGGTTAAGTATGAGCACGAACAAGGAAAAAAATAAGGTATTATGTTAGGAGAAAACTCAAAAATCTATTCGCTCATCCTAATTAGTCTGCTCGGTTTATCCGGCGTCCTGTATCTTTTGTTTGCCTTTGAGGTGATTTCACATGGATTATTGTTGAACTGGTGTTATGTACTGTTTGTATTGGCAGCGCTGTCCGCATTGATCTTTCCCCTGGTTGGAATGGCCAAGGATTTTAAAAAAGCAATTAATTCACTGATTGGAGTTGCGGTGTTGATTATCATTTTTGGTGTCGGATATTCACTCTCAAGTGGAGAAGCATACACCATTGGCGATCAGGTGGTGGAAGGCACCATGTCGAAACTTTCGGAAGCGGGATTGTATACATTTTATGTTATGATCTTACTGGCGGTAGGAACCATCATATATACAGAAATTAGTAAAGCCTTTAAATAAATGGCAAGAAGGGAATTACCCGAAATTAATGCAGGCTCGATGGCGGATATCGCCTTCCTCTTGCTCATCTTCTTTCTCGTTACCACCACAATGGATACCGATGGAGGATTGACCAGGAAGTTGCCTCCAATGCCAGAAGAACAGCTTGAAGATTTACCCGAGGTAAAACAGAGAAACGTTTTTGAAGTATTGGTAAATGCAAACGATCAGCTACTTGTCGAAGGACAACTAATGTTGGTCAGTGAATTACGGGAAGCGGCAAAAGAATTCATTGTCAGTAATCCGGCAAGAGAAGATTTACCCGAATTCAAGCTAACCGATATTGAATTGATGGGAAAGGATTATCCTGTTTCCAAGCAGATCATTTCACTTCAAAATGACCGTGGCACCTCATACGAGATGTACATAAAAGTTCAGAATGAACTGGTTGCGGCATATAATGACCTGAGAGATGAACTGGGCAACACCAAATTCGGGGCTAATTTCGATGATCTGACCGAAGAACAGCGAGATGCAATCAAAGAGGTATACCCTCAGCGTATATCTGAAGCAGAACCTAAAAGCATAGGCAATTAATATGTCAAAGTTCAAAAAAAAGACGGGAAACAGACAGCCGGCGATCTCCACCGCGTCGCTGCCGGATATTGTATTTATGCTGTTGTTCTTTTTTATGGTGACTACGGTGATGCGCGAAGTGGACCTTCTTGTTGAGGTTGCTACGCCAAGCGCTACCGAAATAACCAAATTGGAGAACAAGGCTTTGGTAAGTTACATTTACATCGGAAAACCGATGGGAGCGCTGAAAAAGACACTTGGTGAAGAACCGAGAATCCAGTTGAATGATGCTTTTGCCAATAAATCGGATATCTTGCAGTGGGTTGAGATGGAAAAAAACAGAAGGGACGAAGCTGAAATTCCAAGAATTACCTGGTCCATAAAAGTTGATGCAGAAACCAAAATGGGTATCGTGACCGATGTCAAACAGGAATTGCGTAAAGCAAATGCCTTGAAGATAAATTACTCCACCATGGAGACCGATAAGATCGTGGATTAAAAATAAAAGCGTGCATTGCACGCTTTTTTTATGCCCTCACTTTTGCCGAATTCCGAATATAAATCAAGGCGTACACTATCAATATCCCTGAACCCACCAGATAGGTCCAGTCACCGGATTCAATTCCGATCGTTTCTATGCGCTGTTCCGATTGTCCGGTGCCGTATATGTAGGTCAGTACTACGGCTCCCGCATTGTTAACGAAATGAGCTAAAACAGGAACCCAGAGTGAGCCCGTCCAATATAAGGCGTAACCAAAAATGGCCCCGAGTATCATCCTTGGAAGAAAGCCATAAAACTGTACGTGAATGGCACTGAAAAGAATAGCGGTCAACCAGATGGCAAGGTGAATATTTCGAGTCGTTCTGAAGAGATAGGGTTGAATTAATCCCCGAAAAAACAATTCTTCTCCGAGAGCTGCAACAAAGCCTATCAGCAGAATGTTGACAGCGAGATCACCGATTCCATTCATGGTTAAAAAAGATTCGGTTATCAATTCTGCACTTTTTTCCTTGTCTTTCATCCAATGCTCTGCTGTTGACAGGAAATCAGGCAGGGTCATGGACTCATTCAGCCACACCATAAAATTGATCCACGGCTGTGAAAGGACCATCAGAGCTATCACAAAAAATGCAACAACAACATCGGGCCTTTTATCAATGGCCAGGTATGATTTCCAATTTTCCGAGACGAGAAAGGCAAAGAGTAAGGGAGGGATGATAAACGCCCCAAGTGAATTCATTAATTGCATGAATTTTAATGCAGGAATCACTCCATCGGCACTGAAATTGGTCAGAATTGACGGATTTGCAAAAACGTCCAGCCCGTAATAAAATTGAATGAAAAGAAAACTTACAAAGTAACTCAGACCTCCTCCGGTCAGTATGAGTCCAATTAAAATTAATGCCTTGGAAAGTCCGTTGTGATGACTTATTGAACCTGCTTTCATATCTGCTATTGAAAAATGGTAATTTTGCAGTGAATAATCTGTGAATGGTAAAGATAGGAAATATCGATCTCGGGGAATTCCCCTTGCTTCTGGCACCTATGGAAGACGTGAGTGATCCTCCATTTCGCGCCTTGTGCAAACAACACGGAGCCGATCTTATGTTCACCGAGTTTATTTCGTCCGAAGGACTTATTCGCGATGCAGCCAAAAGCTTAAAAAAGCTGGACATATTTGAATATGAGCGGCCAATCGGAATTCAAATTTTTGGAGGAGAAATAGACCACATGAGGCAGGCGGCCGAACTGGCAGCTGCCGCCAAACCCGATATAATTGATATTAATTACGGATGCCCGGTAAAAAAAGTCACCTGCAAAGGTGCCGGGGCGGCGATTCTGAAGGATATCCCAAAAATGATCAGCATGACCGGAGAAATTGTCAAGTCGACAAATCTTCCGGTGACTGTAAAGACCAGGTTGGGCTGGGATGAATCCAGTATTTTTATCAGCGAAGTAGCCGAACGCTTGCAGGATGTCGGTGTGCAGGCGATTAGTATCCACGGCAGAACGAGGGTTCAGATGTACAAGGGAGAAGCTAACTGGGAACACATTGCCCGGGTAAAGGAAAACCCTAGACTGCATATCCCCGTATTTGGAAATGGAGACGTGAACAGTGCGGAAAGTGCCAGGGAAAAGAGAGACAAATACGGGGTTGACGGTGTGATGATCGGCCGTGCGAGTATCGGCAATCCCTGGATATTCAATCAGATAAAAACCTATTTGAAAGAAGGGATTTTACCGGACGAGCCCAATGTGCGGGAACGCGTGGATGCTGCGCGCAAGCACCTTGATTTTTCTCTCGAATGGAAGGGCGAACGTGTGGGAATTGTGGAGATGAGAAGGCATTATGCGCCTTATTTCAAGGGAATTCCGAATTTCAAACCACTAAGGCTTCAGCTTGTAACGGCCGATACCAGAGAGGAACTGTACGGAATTTTCGAGGAAATTGAAAAGAATTATATTTCCCTAAGTGTGGCTTCCTGATAACCACCTTTAATTAAAAATCTTGCCGGAAAATAGGAAGCGGTCAATCCGATGACCATAACGGTTCCCAGGATCAGCATGAAATCTGAAAAAAGCAGTTTAATCGGGTAATATTCAATAATACCGCCTTCCAGCCGGACCAGACCGATGTGCTGTTGCAGCAAGCAGAGCACCACGCCAAAAACCAGGCCTATTCCTGTACCCAGGCCATTAATCAGCATGCCTTCATTGATGAAAATATTCCGGACGGTGTTTTTGTCAATGCCCAGGTAATTCAAGGTGACAATATCCTTCCTTTTCTCCAGCAGTATCATGGTCAGGGTGCTTATCACATTGAAGGTCGAGATGATTAAAATAAAGGAGAGGATAAAAAAGGTAACCATCTTCTCCGATTTGTTGGTTTTGTAAATAAGCGGATTCAAATCAAACCTGCTTTGCACCAAATACTCTTTTCCCAGTAATTGCTGAATTTCGGCCTTAATATGCTCTTCTTCACCCGGTTTGGTTTTAAGTTCGAGATCCGAAATTTTAGTTCCCAAATGGAGCAAGTCTCGTGCAAATTCAATGGGAACGATTAAATATTTACCATCGATATCCGGATTTATTAAATAGATGCCCGTTGGTGTAATTGATTTGGAATAAAAAGCACTGGAAGGGTCCATGCTGACACCACTTCCAGGTCTGGGGGCATAGACTTTCAGGTTTTCCATGGAATTTTTCAGATACACCGACAAGGCGTTCGACATTCCATACCCAATCAGGGCGGTGGGCATATCATTTAAATAAAGGGAAGAAGAACCATTCACAACGGTACTGCCCAGATTACTCGCGCTGATAAATGAGGGTTCAACCCCTTTTAATACGCAAGGACTTTGCTTATCCCCGTAACGTACAAGGGTTAACTCTTCGATTATCCTGCTGGTGTGCAATACACCCTGAATATTGGAAATCAACGATATTGTCTTATCGTCAAGGTCCATGTACTTTCCTTTGGCGGGAGAGATTTTGACGTGCGGTTCAAATTCTTCGTACATCGATTCCACCACGTGCTGAAGCCCATTGAAAGCGGATAATACCACTACCAGCGCAAAGGTTGCAATGGAAATGCTTATTACCGAAATCCAGGAAATGATGTTTATCGCACTTCGTGAATTTTTTGAGAACAGGTATCTCCGGGCTACAAAGAGTGCTAAATTCACGTCTATTCAGTCTTTAGAGAGAAGGTTGTCAATTTCTTCGGTCAGATCTATGGAGTCGTCGAGATAGAAGTGCAGTTCGGGAATATATCTCAGCTGATGCCTCATTTCAGTGCCAAGTCTTCTTCGGATATCACCCTGCTGATTTCTTATCTCCTCGAGTTTGGCAGTCTTGTCCTCTACCCCAAAAAAACTGAGGTAAGCCTTGGCCACTTTTAAATCCGGGCTGATTCTCACTACAGTAACGGTTACCATTGTATTCTTAAACAAATTTCGTGCTTCACGCTGAAAGAGCGTCGAAAGTTCACGTTGAATAAGGCGGCTGGCTTTGTTTTGTCGAAGGGAAGGCATGCGCCAAATTTAATACTTCTGCCGAGAATCCTTTCTACATTTCGAGGGGCTTTATTTCTATTATATTTGCCTAAATCCAATCCTATAATTTGAAAGCACTTTTTAAAATAGTTGTCTACGCCATTCCATATAAGTTAAAAGCTGGTCTGAGTGTTGTGTTTTATATTCTCGATGCTATTTTTAACCTGCTTTCGCTCTTATTGTTTATTCCCTTTCTCGATCTTTTATTTACAAAAGACGTTTCCGTTATTTCAACCAAGCCCGAATTTGCACTTACAAAAGAGGCGGCCAGTGGATATTTCGAGTACTATTTGGGGCAGTTTATTGCAAGTGCGGACGACAAAATTGGAGCCTTGATTTTTATTTGCATTCTTGTGGGCGTCTTGTTTTTTCTTAAAAACCTATGCAGGTATCTGGCAAAGGTTTTTATGGCCCAACTCAGAAGCGGAGTGGTACGCGACATTCGATTCAAAATATTCGGAAAAATTATAGCGCTTCCGCTTAGTTATTACAACGAAGAGCGCAAAGGGGATATCCTGGCCAGAATCACCAGTGATGTATCCGAAATTGAATGGTCGATTATGAACTCCCTGGAAATGATATTCAGAGACCCGATTACCATTGCCATGAGCTTCGTCATTTTAATTGTCATCAGCCCAAAACTTACCTTGTTCGCATTGATATTGCTGCCAATAAGCGGATTGCTGATCGGGCAGGTCGGAAAAAGCCTGAAAAAAACATCCGCAAAACTTCAGGATAAAAATGGACAGTTGCTGAGCATGGTTGAAGAGACCATTTCGGGACTTCGAATAGTGAAAGCATTTAATGCCCAGGTGAGCATGACCAAAAAATTCGTGAAATTGAATGACGAATACAGGCAAACCATGTCACAAATGCTTTACAAAAGGGACATGGCTTCACCCATGAGTGAGTTCCTGGGATCGCTGATCATGATTAGCCTGGTTTGGTTCGGGGGCAGTCTGGTATTGGCCGAAGAAAGTGAAATGACCGGCTCTGAATTTCTGGGGTACATCATCATTTTTTCACAATTGATTGCACCCATAAAATCGGTTACCACCTCGTTCTATAACATTCAAAAAGGGGCCGCATCGGTTGACCGTGTCACACATGTCATGGATGCTGAAAATAAGATTACGGATCGCCCAAATGCCACGGCCATACATGAATTTAAAGATGAAATAGAATATAAGGACCTTGAATTTGCGTACAATGTAAATGAACCAATTCTGAAGGGGGTAAGTTTCAAGGTAAAGAAAGGAAAGATTGTCGCCCTGGTTGGTCCTTCGGGTGGAGGAAAGTCATCTCTGGTTGACCTCCTGCCTCGTTTTTACGACTATCAGTCAGGGGATATTTTAATCGACGGAATATCCAATAAACAGTATAAAATAAAGGACCTGCGAGGTTTAATGGGAATTGTCACTCAGGAATCCATCTTATTTAATGACTCCATTTTCAACAACATCGCTTTCGGAATGGACGCGAGCAAGGAGCAGGTTGAACAGGCAGCAAAAATTGCCAATGCACATGAGTTTATTACTGCCCTTCCATTATCCTATGAGACCAATATTGGGGACAGGGGAGGCAAGTTAAGCGGGGGTCAGCGTCAGCGACTCAGCATTGCGAGAGCCGTTCTTAAAAATCCGCCGATCCTGATTTTGGATGAAGCGACTTCTTCGCTTGACACCGAATCGGAAAAGCTGGTTCAGGAGGCCCTGTTCAAACTGATGGAAAACAGGACAACCTTTGTTATCGCTCACCGTCTTTCAACCATACAGCATGCGGATGAAATCATTGTGATTGACGATGGGAGAATAGCCGAACGGGGATCACACAAAGCCCTGCTGGAGATCAACGGGATCTACAAAAAGCTGTACGACCTTCAGATTTTCTCGTAGAAGTGCATCTCCTCAATGTATTCGTACACGTCTTTTGGCATGTAATGTCGCACGTCTTTTTTGGCAGAGATGCTTTCGCGGATAAATGAAGAGGAGATCCGCATAATCGGTGCTTCGTGAAATGAAACCTTGGGATGGTTTTTTAGTTCACCAATGTTGTTTCCTTCAATTCTTGGATAAACATAAATTTCATGCTCCTTTAATATTTCCTCGTAGTTTTTCCATTTGTGAAAGTTCTTCAGATTGTCCGCGCCCATCACAAGTACGTATTCATTTTCAGGATATTTTTCCTTTAAATAGGCGAGGGTATGGATGGTATAACTGGGTTGAGGGAGCTTGAATTCGATATCCGAAGCCTTGAATCGGATGTCATCTCCGATGGCAATCCTGACAAGTTGGAGACGGTGATAATCGGCCAGCAGAGACTTCTTTTCCTTGAACGGATTGTGCGGTGACACGACGATCCAAATTCGATCGAGTTCGGTGAATTCGACCATGTAATTGGCAATCACCATGTGCCCGACATGAATGGGATTGTAAGTGCCAAAAAACAGTCCAATCTTCATCCTTAGATATGCGATATAAAGGTATTTACCATTATTTCAGCCTCTTTACAGGCCGTTTCAAAATTGTCGTTGAGAAGCAAAAGGTCAAACCATTTTGCGTAGTCCAGTTCCTGACTTGCCTTGGCGAGACGACGCGCAATTTTTTCGTCCGTTTCGGTCCCGCGGGACCGAAGTCTCCTTTCCAACGCTTCCACCGAAGGAGCTTTCACAAATATTGCCAGTGCATTCTCCTTAAAATACCTTGTTAAGCTGAGCCCTCCCTTGACGTCAACATCAAAAATCACGTGTTTGCCTTTGCGCCAGATACGGTCAATCTCGCTTTTGAGGGTACCGTAAAACTGATCCTGGTATACCTCTTCCCACTCGATAAATTCATCTCTGTCAATTCTCCTTTTGAATTCGGCAGGACTTAAAAAATAATAATCTTTTCCGTCCACTTCGTCGGGGCGCTGTTCGCGCGTGCAGGCCGAAACACTGAACTCAAGATCGTTTCTGACTTTGAGAAGGTGTCTTACGATACTGGTCTTTCCGGCTCCCGAGGGAGCAGAAAAAATGATGCATTTTCCGGAATTCATATCAGAGAATATTGTAAAGCTGTTCTTTTATTTTTTCCAATTCATCTTTCATATTCACAACCAACTTTTGAATACCTGCGTGATTGGCTTTTGATCCAATGGTGTTGATTTCCCGTCCGATTTCCGGGGCGATAAATCCCAATTTTTTCCCCTGCGACTCAGGATCATTTAACGTGTCCAGAAACAATTGGACATGTGCTTCAAGACGCACGTTTTCTTCTGTTATGTCAAGCCGTTCCAGGTAATAAATCAGTTCCTGCTCCAACCTGTCGCGGTTTGGCCCCTCAGTGAGGCTCAGCTGTTCCAGTTGTTTTTCCAGTTTGGTTCGAACAGCTGTAATTCTCTCTTCTTCGAATGACTGCACTTCTTTTTGAAGGGATAAAATTTCGTTCACTCGTGAAGCAAGATCTTTTTCAAGCACCTGTCCTTCTCTCAACCGAAATGCCGATATCTCGCCGAGAGCCTTTTCCAATCCGGATTCTATCATTGCCCATTCATTTTCATCTGCTTCTTTTTTTTCGGGAGTAAGTACATTGGGAAATTTGCTTACGATTGAAAGGATCCTGGCGTCATCAATGTCGTTCATGGTCGAAGCAATGCCTTTCATTTGATTGAAATATTCCATAAGAATACCTTCATTTATGCGCTGCCCCGGCTCTTCATTTATCGATTCAATAAAAATATTGACATCTATTTTACCCCGTTTTAAGGTGGACAAAATCAGGGATCGGACGTCATTCTCCTTATCCTTAAACTGATGCGGAATCCTGAGGCTCAGATCGGCTGCTTTTCCGTTTACCGATTTAACAGAAACCATCGCCCGTTTTCCTGAGAGAACGACCTCTGCATTTCCATAACCTGTCATTGAAAGAATCATATTTTCAAATAAAGCGCAAAGGTATAAATATCACTTTGCTTCTGCTCTATTATTACCCGGTTTACTTACCAGATATACACCCAAAAAGATCAAAGCAGCGGCAATGACTTTTAGCCATGTGATCGTGTCCTTTCCCAGCCACACTGCAAAAATACCTGCAAGTACCGGTTGCAGGTAAATGTAAGAACTCGCAACAGTCGGGCTCAAAACCTTTAGTGCATATATATTGAACAAGTACGCCAAAAAAGTTGTCGCGACAATCACATAAACAGTCTCCCATATCACAATGACTGGCATTTCAGACCATTGAATTTGGGTAAATTCATTCCATCCGATGGGAAAAACAGCGATGTAGCCAAACAGAAATACCCACTTTATAATTGTGATGGGCTTGTATTTTTTCATTAGAGGTTTTACAATAACCAGGTAAAGGCCATACGATGTGGCGTTGATAAAAATGAGCAAATCGCCGAACCAGGTTGATGCACCCAGTTGAAAACCCTGTTGAAATGTGATAATTATTAGCGCTCCGGAAATACCGAGTCCTACCCCAAGTGACTTTAACCAGGTCAGTTTTTCTTTGGCAATAACTGTGGCCATGATTAACACCAGTATGGGATTGGTCGTCATGATAATGGACGCATTGATCGGAACGCTCAGGTTCAATCCCTTGAAAAACAGCAACTGGTTTATGCTGACCCCGAACAATCCGCAGAGCATGAGTCTGGGAACGTCTTTTTTTTCAATTTTTTCCCGGTAGAAAAGAGCATGTAAAAGCCAGAATAATATCAAGGCACCGGTTACCCGGCAGAAAATAAACCCGAAAGGCAAAATATATTCGGGCATTACTTCCTTGGCAACAGTGTAATTAATGCCGTAAATTAAATTGGCGCCAAACAAAGCCAGATGCGCAAGCCAGAGTCGATTCATTTGTTCAAGCGTGTCTTGGCGGATGTTACGACTGAATTGGAATTTCCAATGAAAATTTCATCTTCAATAACGATGACAGGCCGTTTTAAAAACGTGTATTCATCCAGAATTAACTTTTTGAAATCCAATTCACCGAGAGTCTTGTTCTTTAAACCCATGGATTTGAATTTAATGGCTCGCCGGCTGAACAATGCCTCATAACTACCTGCAAGCTTAGCCATTTCATCAAGTTGACGCTCACTTATTTTTGAAGTTTTAATGTCCTGAAGTTCAAAGCTGTTGTCCGGTTGTAATTCTTTAATTATCCTTGTGCAGGTAGAACATGTTGAAAGGTAATAAATCGTATTTTTCATACCCTTAAGTCAGGAATTCATTCTTCCGGACGAAAGTAGGAAATAATCATCGCCCAAATTGGTAAGCGAAAAAGTACTTAGGATTTTTTCTTGGAAACGCATCGGGCTTGCGGTCCTCATTGGCTTGTTGGGAGCCAGTTATTTACTGTGGACAAATTTTGATATTAAGGCATTCGAGGTTGTTCAATGGTCGGGAAGTTCGTTTATCTGGCTTTTTGTGGCGGTTCTGATGATGGCGACAAGAGACGTGGCGTACATGTACCGCATTCGGGTTTTAACGGACTACAAGCTTACCTGGCGGAGGAGTTTTGATGTAATCATGCTCTGGGAGTTTGCGTCTGCACTGACACCTTCTGTTGTCGGCGGTTCGGGGGTTGCCTTATACATTGTTCACAAAG
>DNDT01000081.1 GCA_003487525.1 Flavobacteriales bacterium | reverse complement strand
AAAACCGATGTCAAAGCCATTCATGTCGGAGGACCGCTTGGAGGAATTGTTCCGGTGGAAAAAATTCATTCGCTTACACTTGACTTTGAATCTTTCGCATCAGAGGGATTTCTGCTCGGTCACGCGAGTATCATTTCCATACCTTCATCTTACCCTATTGTCAAGTACCTGGAACACCTCTTTGAATTTACCGCTGACGAATCGTGTGGAAAGTGTTTCCCGTGCAGCATAGGTTCCGTAAGAGGAAAGGAATTGCTGGTAAAAGCGCAGAATGAAGGATACAAAATTGATAAAAAATTAATGGATGACTTGCTTGAAACCCTTGAAATTGGCTCACTCTGTGCACTTGGAGGAGGTTTACCACTGGGAATCAAAAATGCCATGATGTATTTCGAAGATGAATTGAAAACCTATTTTTTGTAAGAAAGATGAAAGAAGTGCAGGAAAACATCTCAGTGAAAGAAAATCAAATCCAAACCGAAACGGCTTATATAAACGACAAAGCGTTTCAATACGAAGTTGGGGAGAGCATTCTCAATTTTGTTCGGAAAAACATGCCAGGTGAAAATGTACCAACCCTTTGCGACGCCCCGAATCTGAAAACCTTTGGTTCTTGCAGGGTGTGCAGTGTGGATGTCGCCCTTGAAAAGAATGGCAAAGCAAAAACGGTGGCTTCATGTCACACTCCGGTCATGAAAAACGCTTACATCTATACAAGCAATGAGCGGATAAACAGATTGAGAAAAAACATTGTCGAACTGGTACTTACCGACTATCCGCTGGACCGTTTATATGAAAACAAAGCCGGAAACAACGAACTTCAAAATATAGCCAATCAAGTTGGAATAAAGCCCGAAGACATCCGGTATCCGAAAGGCAAGAATCATTTGGACAGGAAACCCGATCTGAGCCATCCTTATATGCAGGCGGATTTAAGCACCTGCATCAATTGTTATCGCTGCATTCGGGCCTGTGACGAAGTACAGGGAGAAATGGTATTGACCATGTCGGGTCGAGGGTTTGACAATACGGTAACAATGGGAATGAACGAGGGCTTTTCGACGTCTGACTGCGTGAGTTGCGGAGCTTGTTCACAAGCCTGTCCAACCCAGGCTATCACAGATATTTTCAACTCAAAAATGACCGTGGCAGATAAGGTTACGCGCACGGTTTGTACCTATTGCGGGGTCGGCTGTAATCTGGATGTTTCGACCGTAAATGGAGAAATAAAATCGATTCTTGCACCTTACGATGCAGAGGTAAACCAGGGTCATACTTGTCTGAAAGGTCGATATGCATTTAAGTTCTACGACCATGTTGACCGACTTAACAGCCCATTGCTCAGAAAGAATGGGAAGCTCGAAAAAGTCAGCTGGGATGAGGCCTATGATTTTATGGCAGAAAAATTCAGGACCATTGTTGCAGACAACGGTCCCGACGCGGTAGCCGGTATAAGCTGCGCAAGAGCCACTAACGAGGAGAATTACCTGATGCAGAAATTCATCAGGGCGGTCATCGGTACCAATAACATTGACGGTTGTGCCAGGGTGTGCCACTCTCCAACCGCACTGGGAATGCAACGAAGTTTCGGTACCGGAGCCGCGACAAATTCGATTGTGGATATAAATTTCACAAATTGCATTCTGGTAATCGGAGCAAACCCTACGGATGCTCATCCCGTCACCGGAGCAAAAATCAAGCAAAAGGCAATGAAAGGTGTTCCGCTGATTGTCATTGATCCACGAAAGATCGAGCTTTCGAAATACGCCGATTACCACCTTCAATTGAGACCGGGAACCAATGTGGCCTTATTGAACATGATGATGCATTACATCGTCGCGGAAGGGCTCGCAGACACGAATTTTATTGAGAGTCGTACGGAAGGATTTGAAATCTTTAAGGAAAACATCCTGAAATTAAATATGGATGAGTTGTCTGCCCTTACAGGGGTGGATAAAAATCTGGTGAAAGAAGCTGCAATTTGCTATGCAAAGGCCAAAAACGCCATGTCTTTCCACGGTCTTGGAGTTACTGAGCATAGCCAGGGAACCTTTACGGTTACGCTCATAGCGGACCTGGCAATGATTACAGGAAACATCGGAAGACGTGGTGTGGGAGTAAATCCGCTCAGGGGTCAGAACAATGTTCAGGGAATGGCAGACATGGGCGCACAACCACATCAGGGAGCTGGTTATATGGCCGTTGACAAACCGGAAATTCACAAGTTATACGAAGAATTTTACGGCCGTAAACTTTCTCCAAGCATCGGGTATAAAATTCCCGAAATGTTTGATGCCGCCATCGATGGTAAATTAAAGGCACTGTGGATTATTGGTGAAGACGTGGTACAGACGGATCCGAACACCAACCATGTCAAAAAAGCCATATCGAATCTCGATCTATTTGTGGTCAGTGAATTGTTTATGACCGAGACTGCAAAGATGGCCGATGTAGTGCTTCCTGCCTCATCATTTCTTGAGAAAAGCGGAACCTTTACCAATGGAGAACGAAGAGTTCAGCGTGTAAATCAAGTGGTTGAACCAATGCCTGGCACAAAACCCGACGGACAGATTATCGTGGAAATGATGCGAAAAATGGGATATGATCAGATCGATTATCATCCGAAAACAGCCCTGGAAGAAATCTCCAAGATTGTGCCGTTCTTTAAAGGAATTAATTGGGACGATCTGGGTAAAAACGGAAAACAGTGGCCCGTCCTTGAAGACGGAATTGGCACAGAAATCATGCATACTGTGGAGTTTAGGAGAGGAAAAGGCCATATTCAATACCACGATTTCAAGGAATCTTCCGAAATCATCGACAATGGCGTCGAGTTCCCGTATATTTTAACGACCAACCGGGAATTGGAGCATTACAACTGTGGTGCAATGACCCGACGAACGCCTAACGTTGAAATTCTTACCGAAGATGTCCTGCTTATTTGTCCTGCAGACGCAAAAGAAAAGGGCATTCAGGATGGAGAACTGGTGTGTGTGAGTTCGGCTCGTGGCAAAGTTGATTTAAAAGCCAGGGTAACCGATGAAGTGAAACCGGGTGTGCTAAGTACAACTTTTCATTTTCCGGAAGTCCTGGTGAATATTTTAACGTCAGGGGTTAACGATACGGAAGCCATGTGTCCCGAGTATAAAGTAGTGGCTGTCGATATCAGAAAAGCCCGAAATACGCACCGCAGAAATGCCGGAGAACTGGTTGAATCTTAAATGATTAACTCTAATTGAACAAGGTCCCACTGGCCGAACGGATCAGGCCGAAGAAGTTTGAAGAATACATCGGTCAGGAGCACCTGACCGGAAAGGAAGCCCCGTTAAAAAAGCTTCTCGACAAGGGTATGGTTCCATCCTTGATCTTTTGGGGGCCACCCGGTGTGGGAAAAACGACCCTTGCCAACCTTATCGCAGACTCCTGCAAACGATCTTTTTTCTCATTAAGCGCCATAAACAGTGGTGTTAAGGATATCCGAGACGTAATCGAGAAATCGACACGACAAGGATTGTTCGGGAATGGCAGTCCTATATTGTTCATCGATGAAATTCATCGTTTTAGCAAATCGCAGCAGGATTCGTTGCTGGGTGCGGTCGAAAAAGGAATCATCACCCTGATTGGAGCGACTACCGAAAACCCGTCATTTGAAGTCATCTCTGCCTTGTTGTCCAGATGTCAGGTATACACCTTAAAGGCCCTCGAAAAGAAAGACCTGAAGTACCTGGCGGATCATGCCATCAAAACGGACGTGGTGCTTGGCAAATTAAAAATCACGGTCAAAGAAGATCAGCAGCTTATTGTTTTGTCCGGAGGAGACGCCCGGAAACTGCTGAATCTCCTGGAAATGGTTTGCGTACATGGAGAAAAAGACGGACGTGTTTCCATTACCGACAAGCTGGTGATGGAAATTGCGCAAAAACACATATCCGCCTATGACAAACTGGGGGAATACCACTACGACATCATTTCCGCCTTCATTAAATCCATCCGGGGATCTGACCCCGATGCAGCCGTGTACTGGCTTGCGAGAATGGTTGAAGGTGGCGAGGATCCAAAATTCATTGCCAGACGGTTGATTATTTTGGCTGCCGAAGACATTGGCCTGGCCAATCCTTCTGCCCTGGCCATTGCAAATTCATGTTTTCAGGCCGTTGAGAAAATAGGTTGGCCGGAGTCCCGCATCATCTTGTCGGAAACAGCCATCTACCTGGCCAACAGCGCCAAAAGCAACAGTGCCTACATGGCAATCGAAGAGGCATTGGCAGAAGTCGGCAAGAGCGGTGATTTGCCCATCCCCCTTCACCTGAGAAATGCACCGACAAAACTTATGAAAGATCTGGGTTACGGAAAGGAGTACAAATATGCCCATCAGTTTGACCAGAATTTTATCGACCAACAATACCTGCCTGATTCCATTGAAAAGCTCACCTTTTACCACCCGGGTGAGAATCCCAAGGAAAACCAGATGAAAGAATTCTTAAAATTGCGGTGGAATAAATACAAATAGAAAAGATGATCATTACAAATACAGAAACCGTTCATGGTAGAACAATTAGTGAAAACCTGGGTCTTGTCAGAGGTAGCACGGTCCGTGCCCGTAATTTTGGCCGTGACTTCTTTGCCGGTTTGAAAAATATTATTGGAGGTGAAATATCCGAGTATACCAAATTATTGGCGGATTCACGGGAACAAGCCCTCAAACGAATGACAGACGACGCCAAGCGTCTGGGTGCAGATGCAATTATCAATGTCAGGTTTACCACATCTGCAGTTATGCAAGGGTCTTCGGAAATTCTTGCCTATGGAACTGCCGTGCGTTTGGCCTAATGTCATATTACGCGATTTCCCTGCTACTGATGATTCCTTTTGGAGGCCTGCTTTTGGTATTGGTGATCGCGTATCTCATCCTAAAGAGATACAGGGATAAAAAGTCTGAAAATTTTGAAAAGAGAACGAACTGAGCGCGCCTTCGATCGGGAAATTAAGGGTGCTTGTCAGGTGCTTAAAAATGATGGGGTTGTACTTTACCCTTCGGACACCTTGTGGGGAATTGGGGGTGACGCCGAAAACTTAAAAGTCGTCGAAAGGATAAATGCAATAAAAAAGAGGCCGGACAGTAAAAACATGATCGTTCTTGTCTCCTCCGAACGAATGTTGCAACAGGTTGTCAAAGATGTTCCGCCAATCGTCTGGGATATTCTGGACAACGGCACCGAGGCAATAAGCATTATCTATCCAAAAGCATCGGCCAGATACGGCCATCTTAGTCCGAAAGACGGAAGCATTGCGGTAAGATTGGTAAAAAGTGGATTTGCACATGATTTCATAGCGTACTATAATAAACCGCTTATTTCGACTTCCGCCAACATAAGCGGTGATCCCAGTCCGGTTCATTTTGAAGAAATCAGTGATTCCATAACCGACAATGTCGACTATATTTTCCCGAATGAATGTGCTTCGGAACTTAGTGGAAAAGCCAGTCATTTGCTTTCAGTCGCCATGAACGGAGAAATCAGGATCTATCGCTGACCTGCATTATGAAATTCAATAAGTCCTTTCATGGGACTTTGGATGATTCCTCCCAATTCAAGTTTATTGTCTGAAATGACCTCCTTGAGAATGTCACGAAAGGTATGTGCCACAGATCCAATGAATCCAACCGGTGAATTGATTTGATAGGCCAAAATATCCGTCTTGACAAATGACTCAAGTGCTTGTCTGACAAGGTCTTTACAATAATCAATCTCAATGTTTTTACTTAAAAATGGAGCAAAAGAAGCGATGTATTGGTTTGGCTTTGGAGAAGAATACAAGGCAGAAATAATCTCATCAGCCATCAAATTATATTCTTCATTAAATAGTTCAATCACAGCTTTTGGTGCATGACCCTTGAGAACACCTTTTAAAAGACGGCTTCCCAAATCAAAACCACCACCTTCGTCTCCAATGATGTAACCCAATGAAGGCAAACGGTTTTGAATATTTCCGTCTTTAATATGACAAGAGCTGGACCCTGTGCCGAGAATACAGGCAATCCCTTCCCTCCTGTTAAATAAAGCTCTGGCCGCCGCCATCAGGTCGTGCTCCACAACAACTGCCTCTGGTGAAAAACCGCCCAATTCAAACAACTTATGCATTCTGTTTTTATTCTCCCGGGTCGAGCAGCCTGCTCCGTAAAAAAACAGATTGGAAGTGCTAATTTCTTTTATGAATTCACTCCGGGCACGTTGAATGGCGCTTACTATTTGATCATCGGAATACACGTAGGCATTCATTCCATCACCCGTATACTCCTTCACGGAAATCCCATTTTCTACCAGTATCCAATGGGTTTTGGTAGAACCGCTGTCAGCAATCAGGAATGCCATAATACAAACAATTGATCTTATTTAGGTTAAAGAAAATCCAAATTCTTGATTTCTCAAATCATTTATTAATTAGTTTTACCCCAAGATACTTATGCTATAATAAATTTAAACACATGAAAAAAATTACTCTTTTAATAAGTGGGTTGGTTTTCGCTGCTTTTACCTATACGATTGAAGCGCAAACTTATGACGTGGGTGTTACTGGTCTACCTAACGTATTTACAAACATGCCTGTATACCCAAATGTACCAATGCAAATTCAATATACCAGGCAGAATTTTGGTGCTGCAATATCAAATACCGTTGTCGATTCATTCACAATGGAAATTCATGTTGACCAAATAAAAAGACAGACTTTTTACAGAAACATGAGCACTGCATTTGGTGTTGGAGCTTCTGAAACAACCGGTGGCGCAACAAATTTAAATTGGGGAACGCTCGGTATTAGCGCCGGCCCTGTTTCCGTTTGTGCACAAACACGTATTTGGAAAAACGGTGTCATGATCGATGCAAATACAAGTAACGACCAATCCTGTGTGGTTGTAAATTACTCCGGAGACAATAATCCGTTTACCTATGACATGAGTATTTCTGATGTATTGATTTCTGACATTTTTACGGAATTTGCAAACGGGGATACCGTTGAGCCCAGCATGTTTTTGGACAAGGTATGGTTCAATCTTGGTAACACGGATGTGAATAATGGCATCCCGAGTGGAATAGAATTTAACGTAATGGCAACAATGGATGGCGTAAGCTCAGGACCTTACAAAGGCACCCTTACCAATCCTCTGGGTCCCGGAGGATCTGCCAAGTATTCCATTGCCGGATTAAGTCTTCCTTCAGGAAAAACTTCATTTGATGTTTGTATTGAACTTGTTCCTGTATCCGATGACATTAATCACAACAACGACAAGTCGTGCAGCACGTTCCATGTTAGAGATTACACCGGCATTTCAGATGTAGAAGAGCAAGATGTTACCATAAATTACACGAACGGAAGGCTCTTTATTAACATGATGGATAAGGCTGTCAGCTCAGTCGATCTGAAGGTAATTTCTATCAGTGGTCAAATGGTCCACTCCGAAACTTTCTCGTCAAACGGAAATGACATCCATGAAGTCAACTTGTCAAAATTAAATTCCGGAGTTTACGTTGCCATTGTCACCAATGAAAATGGCCTGACCGAAAAAACTCGTTTTGTCGTTGAATAGCGAAAAAGAGTCTCAGTGAGAAAAACGAAAATCGCTCTGTGCATACGGAGCGATTTTTTTTTGTTTACATTTATCCATATGAAAAGTTCTATACGTCAACTGATTTTAGGCGTGTCTATGCTGTTCCTTGCAGGTGCTTCAGCCTCGGCGCAAGATGATATTGCCATGTCAAGAATGATCTACCCAGAAAGCAACATGCGGGTACATTTACAATTCACCTACAATTTCCAGTTTACGATATTGAATTTCGGAAACAATGCCATTCCCTACAGCAACTTGAAATTTGACTTTCTGTATGACAAGCAATACTGGCGCACCGAAGGAGTGAGCGGAACCGGAACCTTCAACGCCGGTGACAGCCTTGAAGTGACCATCCCGGGATTGACCATAGCAAGTGCCAATCCAAGTGTCGAAATATGCATAGTCTCCAAACTACCGGGGGATATTGATGCTACAAATGACACGCTATGCGTGGTACTGGAGTTTTCACTCGATAATTACATAGATTTCAGCCCTGTATTTGTGAAAATAGTGGATCCGGTTATAGCGGACAGTAATTTTGAAATTGGCACGAAGCTGGTTGAAATGCAGGGGTATGTTAAAAACGTTGGAGACGTTACCATGCCTAAGGATTACTCCGTATTGATCAGGACTACAATGTACGGCAAGAACAGGACTTTTGCCGGAAACGTCACGTCAGAACTTGACCCCGGTGCAATTTTATACATTACCATGAAGGGCGGACTTTCTACAGTTCAAAGCACTCCGGGGCCCTTTAATATTTGCATGGAAATTTTGAATGGAGACGATCTAAACCCGAATAACAACCAATACTGCCAAACCTTCTACGCCTGGGATTTTACGGGTATTTCGGATTATAATGCCGATAAATACAGGTCCTTTTTTTACGACGACAAACTGACCATTGAAAATCCCTTGGGTTCCGAAAAAATTCAAGTCAGAATACACAATAGTCTGGGGCAGCAGGTGTATTTGAATAACTCGCTTAGAACTGAAGGTGCGTCATATATTAATGTTTCGCATCTCAATCCGGGTTTGTACATCATTGACATCACGGATGATACGGGAAGGCTTCTTCACACTAATAAGTTCACAATAGACTGATCCCCAGACATTTTGTCATTTTCCCTGTTGATTAACGCGACAAAATTGCGCGTTTCTCGCTCAAAGCCCTATTGGTAAGGTATTTGACGCTATCTTTTTATAGATCAATAAAGCGTTGAAACAATGAATCTGAATCAATTTACCATCAAATCCCAGGACGCCATCCAGCGAGCCCAGCAAATTGCCATGCAGTTAGGCAATCAGGCTATAGAGGCTGGCCATATGATGAAAGGTATTCTGGAGACAGACCAAAATGTAGCTCCGTATATTTTCAAGAAACTTGGGGTTAATGCCGCCAGGATAGAAGAAACGCTGGATAGTATCCTTAGGTCCTATCCGAAAATCAGTGGAGGAGAAATATATCTTTCGAAAGAATCCAATGAGGTTATTCAGAAAGCCATGTTGGCCATTAAGGAATTCAAGGACGAGTATGTTTCAATTGAACACTTGTTAATCGGTATTTTAAAGAGTAAAAGCGCCGTTTCCCAAATGTTGAAGGATTCCGGAATAGACGAAAAAACCTTGCTTACAGCCATCAAGGAATTAAGAGGTGGTGAGCGAGTCACCTCAGCCAGTCAGGAAGACACCTACCAGTCTCTGGATACTTACGCCAGAAATTTAAATCAGTTGGCAAGCGACGGGAAACTCGATCCGGTTATAGGTCGCGATGACGAAATACGACGAGTTTTACAAATATTATCCAGAAGGACCAAAAACAATCCCATTCTCATCGGTGAACCGGGTGTTGGAAAAACGGCTATAGCAGAAGGTTTGGCTCATCGGATCATCGGAGGAGATATTCCGGAAAATTTGAAAAGCAAGCGGATTTATTCGCTTGACATGGGCGCACTGATTGCCGGTGCAAAATACAAAGGTGAATTTGAAGAACGATTAAAACGAATTGTAGAAGAAGCTCAAAATGATTCTGCTGTTATTATTGTAATTGATGAAATTCATACATT
>DNDT01000408.1 GCA_003487525.1 Flavobacteriales bacterium | reverse complement strand
GTCCGGGCTCCACAGGGCAGGATACTCCGTAACGCGGAGTGGGGGCGACCCTAAGGAAAGTGCCGCAGAAAATATACCGCCTTTCGCACGCCGGGAGGTAAGGGTGAAAAGGTGAGGTAAGAGCTCACCGACGTATTGAGTAATTGATGCGGTCGGAAAAACCTTAAGGGCTGAAAGATCAAATAAACCGGGATCCAGTATTGGAAAAAGTTACTCGCTTTCCCCGGAGGGTAGGTCGATAAATACCCGAAAGGGTCAGATAAATGACAGAACCCCTGTTGGGGACAGAACCCGGCTTACAGGTTTGCATTTTTATTCCGGGAAAAGGGGTAAAACGGGATTGTTGGAATGTTACTTTATCAGCGTAAGCCCACCCAGTATCTCATGCTCTTCCTGATCAAAAGGATCATTGGACTGATAGATAATTTTATAGGTAAATGATCCTGATTCCGCATTCTTGCCACGGACTGCGCCATTCCAGGACGCATCGGGGTTTTTGGTGTTGTACACTATTTCACCCCAGCGATTGAATATGGTTAGTTCAAATTTTTTAAAGCTGCACTCGGCATAGATTCTGAATTCATCATTTATTTGATCCGAATTGGGCGTAAAACTATTTGGGATGTGAATGTGGCAAGAGCAGTCCTTTATTCTGATATAAACTTCCCTTCGGGTATTTCCACAGGCATTTTCAACGTTGACAAAGTAATACCCTTCGGTTTTTACCGGGTAAAATGGACGACTGCTTCCATCTTGCCATTCATAGCTCGCATTTGGATACGAAACATCCAACAAATAAACTTCTCCGTCACAAATTATCGTATCATTTCCCAAGTCAAAACTTGGCCTGTATTTCAGTCCGATAACCACGGTATCCGATTGAGTGGAACACAGATCGCTCACCGAAACCCAATATTCACCGGGTTGTTCGATCAATATGCGCGGATACACAGAAGTTGTGCTCCAGGTGTAACTCAGCGCTCCGTTTTGAGTTGCGTTAAGGGTATAATTATCCCCGTCACAGATGTTCGTGTCCTTTCCCAAATCGAGGTTCAATTGAGAATTGAAGTATTTAATGGTAATGGTGTCTCTAACCGCCCCACACTCATTTGAAGCGCTCACCCAGTACGTACCTTCATCGTATACGACGATTTGAGAAGCATTGCTGCCGTTACTCCAATAATAATTGGGTTCCACACCGTTTGTCCACAGTAAAATGCTGTCTCCTTCACAAATAATCGTGTCATTTCCAAGTTCCACAATGGGAATGGGTCTTGATATAATTTCGATTTGTCTGGTGACTGTATCAACCCGAATTACTCCGCACTTTTTACTGTACACATGGCTTGTAATTGTATAGAAACCGGTATCGGCAAATAAATGGGTAGGGTTTAACGCTTTGGACGTATTGTTTAAGCCGCTCGACGGTTCTCCGAAATCCCATAACAGACTATCTACATTACTGTTAATGGATATGCTGAATTCTGTCGCTATTCCGAGGCAGAGATTTTTCTCAACGATGAATGGAGGGGTAAAATAACTTTGCATGAAAGAGGGGAGGGCATTGTTGCCGAAACCCGACAAAGGGATCAGTCCTGCCTGATAGTTGCAAGCCAGTCCGGCAACGTTCGGATCGTTTATCACACCAAGGGTAAACGCTTCATTGACATAGATTTTTTTATCCGGACCGAGCTGCAGGGCTTTAATTTGTCCGGTATTGGATATAAAGGTGGAAATACCGAGTGGCAAACCGGCGTTTGCCGTAGACAAATCGTACTGAAACAATCCGTCCGGATCTGAGGTCACATACAATTTACTAGCGTCGGGTGAAAACTCCACCCCAAAGGCAAAGGGATATACCGATGGAGAACTTCTCGGATTGGAGACAATTCCGGTATTAATGTCAAAATCGAACAGATCAAATCGTTTGGAAGCCTCCAGTGCAAGACAAAGCATTGAGCCATCCGGCGATGCTTTCATGTAACCTTTTAAGTCATTGGTAGTGTATACAGGACCAACCTGGCTTATTACGGGTGCCGATATGGAAGTATTGGACAATAGAAAAGCATAGAAATTATTGTCCCCCAATGTGTGAGTCACGATCCAGATATCCATATTGTTGCTGTGCCGGACAGCAGTGATTTTTTCCAGGGTGGAATTGACGAGACTAATTTTTTTCTTACCCGGAATCACCGCTCCGAGACCATTGTCCAGGTTCATATCTATGATGCTGTAACTCAATCCGGAATTCAGCGTGGTTCCCACCGTGAAAACATAATATTCTCCATCCGAAGAACTTGGTTTTCCGACAACTAGCGACGACTGAGTGGAATTTAATCCACCAAGGCCCGTGCCATTTAACATGTATTGATGATTCCTGTTCCAGACGGTATCCCCTTCAGTATAAAACCAAAGTTGTCCGGTACACGAATCTGAAATGGAAGCGCTCCCAAAGCGCGCATTCATGGCAGAATTTGAAACTGCCGACGGAACTCCGGAAGGTAAAAAGCTGATGCCTGAATTCCTGCCAAAATACCAGTTATAGCTTTCCAGTTGTGCTGAAACAGAAAAGAAGGATAATGCGAATAAAAGGTAAAATAGGTACCGCAATTCAAATTGGTTTTAATGCAAATATAATTCTATGCTTTTGATGGTTTACCAGCTCGTTTATAAGTCTTTCTGACAGGACACATACCTCTTAGACCAAGAATGTATGGGCATTCAATGCACTTAGCCATAATTTTAACAATTGAATTTCCGTCCCGCTCATATTTTATTAAGGTTTTGTTTATAGGTTAAGTAAAAAAAGACTTTTTTTGTTAAAAATTCACATCTCATGAAAAAGAATAAGCTGATTGCTATAATATTGATTGCCTTGGCATTATTAATTCCACTTAATTTCGGCTTTCTTTCAATTGAAGCAAACGAAGGTGTGGTATCGCTAATAATGATGATCCTGGCTGAGTTTCTTGTATTGGGGGCATTTATAGTCGGCGTTAATAAAGACTAGTGAAATTTATTTTTTCTTAAATCTCTATCAGCGGTTATTCGCTTATGGCCAAGTATGGTAAATGGATAGGTGGCGGACTGGGTTGGGCTTTTGCCGGTCCTTTGGGCGGAATTCTCGGTTACGCAATTGGATCAATGTTCGACAGTGCCAGTAAGGCTGAATACCAGCGCCTGTATTCAGATCCTTCTGCCAGGG
>DNDT01000024.1 GCA_003487525.1 Flavobacteriales bacterium | reverse complement strand
TCTACAAAACTCGACGATGCGTATTCTTCTTAGCCGAACCGACAGCATCGGGGATGTGGTACTGACCCTGCCGATGGCCGGAATGATAAAAAAGCACCTGCCGGAGAGCGAGATTCATTTTTTAGGCAGGAGCTATACTTCCCCCGTCGTGGCCTGTTCCGGACACGTCGATCACTTTCACAATTTCGACGACATCGAAAAGATGAGAGACGCGGATGCGGCCGAAGTGATAAAATCGTGGGGAATTGATGTCTGGATACACGTGTTTCCGGTTAAAAAAATAGCCCGTCTGGTCAAACAAGCAGATGTAAAAACCCGCATAGGCACAACGGGAAGGCTCTATCACATACTGACCTGCAACAAGCTGGTTCGGATTTCCAGAAAGAGATCCGATCTTCATGAGAGCCAGTTAAACTTAAAACTGCTGGCCCCACTCGGCATTACAGAAAACACCCGTCTTGATGATATGCCTTCGCTCATTTCCTTTAACAAGGTTCCTGAACTTAGTGAGCGGATCACGTCCCTGCTCAATCCCGGAAAGTTCAACATTATCCTGCATCCAAAATCAAAGGGAAGCGCCATTGAGTGGGGGCTTGAAAATTTTTCAGCCTTAATGAATAAACTGGAGAAAGATGATTTTCAGGTTATTGTCACAGGAACCGAGGAAGATAAAAAAGCCATCGGATCTTCGCTTCCGCTTGACAATAAAAACGTTGTCAATTTGTTGGGGAAACTGAGCCTGGAGGAGCTTATCGCTTTGATTTCGTTTTCCGATGCCCTGGTGGCGGCAAGTACCGGTCCTCTTCATCTCGCCGGAATACTGGACCGATTGGCCATTGGCCTTTTTTCATCAAGGCGTCCCATTCACCCGGGAAGATGGGCTCCGATCGGCAAATACTCACATGCACTTGAAAACTTTGACGATTGCCAGAACTGCGCCGAAGGAGAAGGATGCTACTGCATTTCCGCAATCTCACCGATGACGGTAATCAGGATGATTGAGGCACATCGGTCTCGTTCTGCCTGAATAGAAAATAGCAATTAAAAAAGGCAAAAAAACTAACTCCAATCTGAGTGTCGAGCGTATCTTCCGTGAACATGGATAGAAGCGTAATAAGCATAAAACCAAGGTAGATCAGGTCTTTTCTATTCCGATACAATGGAATAAACAAGGCGGACAGAAAATAGAGAAATCCAAATATGCCAAAGGCAACAGTCATGGATATATACTGATTGTGCGCCCTGAATCTCCAGTCTTCACGCAGCCTGGAATTGTCTTTTTCATACTGTTCCAAAAACGCATTTTCCTGGTCACCGGTTCCAACACCTGTCCAAAAATTATTTTGAATAATGTGCCAACCGGTCTTCCAGAATTCCAACCTCATTGCCGAGCTATGTCCGTTAAAATCACCCCCGGAGAAATAATTATCGAGTTCCCAGACAATTTTATGAATCCGAATCTTGTATCCCGGAGCACCTATGTAATCTGCGTTCAAAATTCCTCGTTCGATGGCTTTTATTTCGTCCGAAGTCAATGTGGCAACACTTGCCGAATCCTTTGTCATCCCTTTGGATGCAAGATATCGAATCAATGCAATCTCGGTAGCGGTAATTTCATTGTTCGCATAATTTATTTTTTTTGTGCTTCTCGAATTCCACTGGGATTCCAATTCTTCAAAACAAACATTTTGATAAATGAGATGCCCGTTTTCCTTCATCCAAATTCGTCGATCATGTTTATACAGCTGTTGATACGGGCGGTGGTTTGACGTGAATTCAAGGTCTTTCGCCGGTTTATAAGAGTTCTGAGCCGAGAATGTCAGGATTAGTCCCCCAACGTGAATGGCCATCGCTATCAGCACGGCGCTTCCGCCGTAAAAAATCCATTTTGTCAGGCGGTCCTTATTTCGAAATCTCTTTAAAATGTAACCTGTTACAACCGGGATACACAACAATACAATGAAAATCCCGGTAATCAATTCAAAGTAAATCATGAACAACAAAAACCAGAGACACAAGAATATATAGACTATTCTCATTTTATTCGCTGAATTGATAAAATGATAGGCGCTAAGCATAATGCTTAGACAAAGGATCAGTGAAAATCGAATATGGGATATCAGAAAAAACGCCTCCCTCATATCACGTATTTCCTGAATGTTGATCAGGTAATACCCCAAAATTGCCAGAGTTCTGGAAAAAACCAGTAGGATAAACAGCACGTTGAATTTTTGAAAAACTTCTTTTGTCAGGAAATTCGTTCCGGCAAAAATTACGGGATAAATGAGCAACGGCGCCTTTATGCGCAAGTCCTGCCATGCATAACCAAAATCATTGCTGAAGAGCAGTCCAACAACATGTAACAGGTAAATCCCGATCAGGATAAGGGCTATTTTATCGCTGAAAATTCGTCGTGCCTTTTGGATCAAACCTCCCTCCAGTAAAAACGCTCCGGCAAATCCCATTTGACTCATGCTCAACAAGGCCCTTGAGTATAGAATACCAACGGCAAAGGCCACGAGACTCAAGAGATAGACTGCATGAAAAAAGCCTTTATCCTTAAGTTTTTGATGAAATGTGCTAATCGCTTCTACCAAGAATATTATTCGTCAGATGAGGTGGGACCACGTAAAATGGCATTGTATTTTTCCATATTTCCCAACACAGAAAGGGCCGAGTCAAGATAAGGATCCTGTTTCAGGGAATATTCCAATTGTCCCTTTTGGTTGTGATATCGCAGGACAATTTCGCTCGCCAAAATATTTTTTATCTCCTGCTCGTGCTTGTCAAGGTCGTTGCTTTTTACTTCGAGCAGCTTGTGTTGTAACTCATGATATTCCTTCTCAATATCGGTGTAATAATGTTCCTCTTCCGTAGAAGCTTTTAACTCTTCCAGCAAGGCTTCTGCATTTGTTTCATAGGCGAAATCCTGTGACCCGATATACGATTTGAATTCACCGAATAGTTCATCGGAAACTTCATATTCTTTGGGGTTTCCAATGGATTCAATCCTCAACCGCACATTTGTGGCAAAATCAAAGACATGGTTTTTTTGTACCAGGCCGAAGGCAATGTTGCTGTATGTTTCATTTTGGATTTCAATATCCGGTTTGATTCCTTTTCCGTCAAACAGTGGCCGGCCGTATTTTATCGATTTGAACTCATTAATGAGTGAGTCGGGAATTTCCCTGGCTTTTCCCTCTGCATTTCGATCCGAGTAATTAAGCTTTTGGATACATCTGCCGCTTGGTGTGTAGTATTTTGCCACCGTCACTTTAAGCTTTGAATTATAGCTTAAATCCACTGTCTGCTGAACCAGTCCCTTTCCATATGTTGTCCGGCCAATGATGACACCCCGATCAAGATCCTGAATGGAACCGGCCACAATCTCGGAGGCTGAGGCAGAATTTCTGTCAACCAGAACCACAATTGGAATTGCAACATCTACCGGATTCGCCATGGCTTTGTAATCCTTTTCCCATTCCTTCAGTTTACCCCTGGTGCTTACCACCGGAGTTCCCTTGTCAACAAATAAATTCACAATGGACACGGATTCTCTTAACAATCCCCCTCCATTTCCCCTTAAATCTATAACCAGCGCATCCATGCTCTTGTTTTCTTTTAATTCCCTGAACGCAAGTAAAAANNAACTTGAAGTTCAGTTTTTTCATCGCATCTCCCGAACCTCGTTCTACTTCCATATCAACGGTCGTTTTAGGCTGTCCCTTAAGAAAATCGCTTATTTCTGAAGTGCTTTTTCCGACGACGTTTTTCCCGTCTATGCTTATTATCCTGTCCCCGATTAATAAGCCTGCATTTTGTGCCGGAAACTCGTCGTATGTCTCGGTGATCACAATTTGGTCGTCTCTCTTTTGAATCAACGCCCCTATACCACCATATTGGCCGGTCGTCATAAAGCGATAATCTTCAATTTGCGATTCCGGTATATAATTGGTGTAGGGGTCCAGCGATGACAACATGGCTTCGATGCCGGTTTTCATCAATTCACCCGGTTTTGTGTCGTCGACGTAATTTGTATTGATCTCTCTGTATAAGGAGGCAAAAATGTCGAGGTTCTTTGATATCTCAAAGTAGTCATCACCCGCCCTGGCGAATAAAAAAACACTTCCCAATAAGGCCAGAACGGCAACAGTTGTTTTAAATTTCTTTTTCATAGTTAAGTTATGGTACCGGATCATATCCGTGTCCCCCCCAGGGTCCACAAGATAAAATTCGCTTTATAGAAAGCCAGGAGCCTTTAAACACCCCATATTTATCAATAGCTCTAACGCTGTATTCCGAACACGTAGGTTCATACCTGCAATTCTGTCCCAGATATGGAGAAATTGCCATCTGGTAAAATTTAATAAGACCGGTAAAAAGTTTTTTAAGAATTCCCTGCATGTCTCGTGCACAAGTCTTTCAAAAGTAAGACAATTTTATGTTCAATTTCGCTGTATGGTTTAATCTCCCTTTCACGGTAAATAAACATTAGATTGAGCGCTTTATTGCGCTCTTTCAGTCTCTGGTGCAATTCAGATTTATTCAGTCGGTACGCTTCCCTCATTCTGCGTCTGATCGTATTTCGGTCGACCGCGCGTTTATGCATTTTCTTGGGTACGGCAAAAACAACCTTTACCGGCAATGCATATTCCTGATCGGTGGCTATCCATAAGAGTTTTATCCCCTCCTTATTCAGGCTTTTCCCTTCCTTGACCAAGACATCAATGTCTTTTTTGCTTTTTAATCGCTCGTCTTTGGAAAATCCTGCTGTTTTCATTTCACCCGAAAAGTAAACACAAAAAAAGGGCAAACCAACGATTGCCCTTTTTTCACGACCAACTAATTGGTTTTATCTTTTATTCGCCTCCTTGATATGGTTTTCAAGCGCCATTGTCATTGAGGGGGCTTCCGGTAACGGCGCCGAAATGTCTATTCTCAATTTAGCTTCTTCGGCAGCCTTGGCGGTCGTCGATCCAAAAACAGCAATTTTCGTGCTGTTTTGTTTGAAATCGGGGAAATTTTTAAATAGGGATTTAATTCCCGACGGACTGAAAAAGACCAGCACGTCGTAATTAACGTCTTTTAAGTCAGATAAATCACTGCACACCGTGTTGTACAGAATGGCTTTTGTGAATGTGATGCCGTTCTCTTCGAGCAAGGTCGGGACGTCCTGCTTATGGATATCGCTGCACGGCAAAAGGAAATTTTCACCGCTGTGTTTTTTAATCACATCCATCAGGTCATTTATACTCTGACGGCCATGGAATATTTTGCGTTTTCTGTACACCACATATTTTTGCAGGTAATACGCCGTGGATTCTGAAACACAAAAATATTTCATTGAGTCGGGCACATTTAACCGCAATTCCTCACAAATCCTGAAGAAATGATCTACCGCATTTCTGCTGGTGAAAATTACGGCCTTGTGATCCAGGATGTTTACCCTTGTTTTTCTAAATTCTTTGCCTTCCACGCCTTCGACGTGAATAAAAGGCCGGAAATCAATTTTGACCTTAAAATTATTTGCAAGGTCGTAATAAGGTGATTTTTCGGACTCAGGTTTTGGCTGTGATACCAGGATGCTCTTTACTTTCAATTGAATTTCTATTTTTAGAGATGAAAAGCGACGATTAAAGCAAGTTCAAGTTTATTCCAAGGTTGTCTAGCAACTTTATAAATAGCACAATCGGTATAATTTCAAGCGTGCAAAGGTACAAAATAATATTGTAAGCTTTCATTCCGTTCCGGATTCCCATCTCAAACAATCTTGTGTATCGTATTAAGAATGAACCCGCAAGCAATATTATCCCAAGGTATATCAAGCCTCCTTGTGGTAGTCCAACACCATAGATTATCATGAGATTTAACGGCAAAAGACAGGCTCCCAGGACGATATTTATGTTCATTAAACTAACCAGATATTCCTCAAAAATTTCCTTGGACTCAAAAATCAGCTGGACGGTGAACAGTCCTACTACCTTTAGCAGATAAGTCAAAAATAAAACGGTCAGGATAAGAAAATACGTCAGCAAAGGATAGACGGTTCCCGTAATTTCGTAGAACTCGTTGATGTTGTAAAAAAACAACGACAGCGAGAAGAAGAAGGTCAAAACAAGGATGCCCGAAAAGGTGTTGTCCATTGTATTTTCCTCTCTGATCAGCTGCTGAACCGCTCTTGGACTGAATATACTTCTAAGAACAAGGGTCCAGTTATTGGAGTTCATCGCTCTTGTATAAAGGATTGCCGAAGCCAAAAGCATGGTAATCACAAAAGGCCAAAATGGAATTGTTTCTACCGTGTGATTCAAAAAAAGAAGATGCAATATCATTGCCATGACCTCGATTGGTTGACGGCAAAATTACCGATTCGTAAATTAATTGCCCAATGCTCAAACAATTGATTCGGTGAAATCAAAAATCAATGCCTGATTCTCTTTTAATATCGCACAAGGAGCACTTTTTTGACCGATCTCTTTTCTTCTTGTCCGCTTCATCCGATAATTGCTAATTTTACCGCCTACATTTAAACATTATGGCTACAGACAGATACCAGGGTCACGATTATTACGGCTCGACGACATGTTTACCGAAGAGCATCTGCTGATAAGAGACACTGTCAGGAATTGGGTTAAAAAAGAAGTTTCGCCCATCATTGAAGACTAC
>DNDT01000290.1 GCA_003487525.1 Flavobacteriales bacterium | reverse complement strand
GATTTTTGGGCAGAATGGTGTGGACCTTGCCGCATGGTTGGACCAATCGTAGAAGAATTAAACAAGGATTACGAAGGCAAAGCCGTAATTGGAAAAGTCGACGTAGACAGTAATCCTGGTATCTCGATGAAGTTTGGAATCAGAAATATACCGACCATCCTGTTCTTTAAGGGTGGACAGGTTGCTGATAAGCAAGTGGGAGCTGTTCCAAAGAACACTCTTTCTGCCAAGATTGACGCACTTCTTTAAATAGTAGATCACATAAAATGGCCCTGCTTTCCAATCGGATTGCAGGGTTTTTTTTTTAGAAAATTGCACTACATTATGGTCGCACGGTTCAAAATATTTATACCATTGCTCCAATTCCCTTCTCCCCTTTTAAGTAAACTTGCACCTTATGAGTGAGTTCTATCTGGATGCTGAAATACAACAATACAGTCACCTTGAGCTGATTGCCAAGCAGGTTGTTGAGGGATTTATCACCGGGCTTCACAAAAGTCCATTTCACGGGTTTTCGGTAGAATTCGCTGAGCACAGGCTGTACAATACAGGTGAATCCACCAGACACATTGACTGGAAGCTCTATGCGAGGACTGAAAAATTATTCGTCAAGAGTTTCGAAGAAGAAACCAATCTTCGCTGTCAATTGGTAATCGATCACTCACCTTCAATGTTTTATCCCCTTGGTTCGGAAAACGGAAATAAACTGCGCTTTTCCATTTATGCTGCCGCAGCCTTGATGCAACTTTTAAAAAAACAGCGGGACGCCATTGGAATGAGTCTGTTTGCCGAAGAAGTGAGCAAGCATTATCCTGCCAGATCAAATCAGGTTCATCGAAAACTCTTGTTAAATGAGATGGAAAAAATGCTGGAAATAGCAGATTATCCGGAGAAAAAAGACAGCATGCTCGGTGCGTCACTCCACGATATTGCCGAACGCATTCCAAAACGATCATTAATCGTCATATTTTCCGATATCATTGATCACAGAGAACAAAGGGACGAAATCATTTCCGCTCTGCGTCATTTGAAGCACAATAAACACGAAGTAATTCTATTTCATGTGTACGATGAGTCAACCGAACTCAACTTTGAATTTCAAAACAGACCTTATCGCTTTGTGGATGTAGAATCCGGAGAGGAAATGAAAGTAAATCCAAATGAGATAAAAGACCAATATCTCGAAAAGGCAAAAGCCTATTTTGAGGATCTGAAATTGGAATGCAGTCATTTTGGCATTGATTTTGTCACCGCCGACATTAAACAAGGATTTCATCAGGTACTCTACCCCTACCTGGTCAAGCGCTCCAAGATGCCTTAGTCCAAAAGGGAAATTCAATATTTTAGTTTAACTTTAGTGGTTATTTGATTTTGCCATGCGAATCATACATGTGAATTATAAAAAAACAGCACTTATTGCTTTCCCCCTTTTACTTAGCGTATTGATCGTTTTGTTTTTCACTCAATGTGCCACTATGTTTGGGAAAGTCAAATATTCCCATCAAATAAGGAGCAATCCTGAACACGTTCACTATGAAGTCAAAGATAGGACAGGGAGTGTTATTGATAGAGGAACAACTCCTGCCATCGTTGAGTTAAAAGCGGGTGATTTTTTTCAAAAAGGGAGATATCATGTTGAGTTTTCCGAGAGCAATTACGAATCGGTATCGACCCCAATTGGATATATGGTTGATCCGACATTCTGGTTAAATATCTTTAATTATGGATTTGGCATACCCATTGACGCAGCTACGGGTGCAATGTGGAAGCCCAGTGCCAATTTCGTGTATGTAACAATGAATCCCGACCCTGCCGCAAAACCCGTTTTAAAAAGTGTGCAACCGGCTTTCAGTGAATCAACACCCATGAGTTATGGTGATGTGGACGGAAAATACTATGCGCTCATCATAGGGAATAATACCTATCAGGACCCCAACTTAATGGATTTGGATCAGCCGATTGAGGATGCCTCCAAACTTTATGAGGTATTGGTAAGGTCCTACACATTTGAAAAGGACAACGTTATTTTCTTGAAGAATGCGACCAGAAAAGACATTATTCGTGAATGCGATTTTTTGAGCAGAACCCTAACTTCAAACGATAATTTGCTGATTTTCTACGCCGGACATGGTTACTGGGATGAAAAAGGGAATGTCGGGTACTGGTTTCCTGCTGATGCTTCCAGGAACAGTACGGTAAACTGGTTCAGGAACAGCACTCTGAGGGATTTCATAGGGAGCATCCAGACTAAGCATACTCTTCTTATTGCCGATGCCTGTTTCAGCGGACAGATCTTCAAGTCAAGAGCAGCTTTTACTGAAGCACCCTCCGGTATTGAAAAACTCTATGAACTTCCCAGCAGGAAGGCCATGACCAGCGGAACAAGGCAGGAGGTCCCGGATGAAAGTGTATTTATAAAATATCTTGTCAGAAGGCTCGAGGAGAACGAAGAGCCATATCTTACTTCCGAACTCCTTTTCAGCAGCTTCAAAGAGGCAGTAATGAATAATAGTCCTAATATCCCGCAGT
>DNDT01000371.1 GCA_003487525.1 Flavobacteriales bacterium | reverse complement strand
TCATTGCTATAGGAATACTGGCATTTGGTCTTTATTCAAATAACAATTCAGCCAGGAATATAGCCCTGGTCACCTTCGTTTTAATGGCGATTATAGCCATACCGGTCTATTTGTCCGGACAGGAAGCAGAAGAAATAGTGGAGCATCTTTCGGGTATTTCCGAAAAGCTTATTGAAGAGCATGAAGAACTGGCTGAAACAGCAATATGGCTGATGGGAGCATTGGGCGTGTTGGCCATCATCAACCTGTTTGTAATCAAGGCGAACATGAACATTGCAAAAGGTTTATCCATCATTACCTTGTTGCTTTCTCTGGTTACCTTTGGTTTCTTTGCATGGGTAGGCAATACGGGTGGAGAAATCCGTCATTCAGAGATCAGATCGGGTTTTTCAAGTTCGACCGGGAACAATTCGAAAATGGGAATTGAAAAAAAGAGAAACAACGGGGAAAGGGAGGATCACGATGATGATTAAGCCGATGATCCTTTTTGACACCTAAAAACCATAACCAATTCCTGCGTAGATGTTCCTTCCCATACCGGCAACTCCATATACCTTTAATCTGGAGAGGTGATCGGTATATTCTTCGTTAAAAAGGTTGTTGATTCCTGACTTGAACATCAGCACGGACTTTTCAAACTTACATTTCGCAATCATACCAATGGAAACAATCTGGTATTGATCGGAGGGTGTCTCATTAAGCGCCGTTTTATTCTGATCGAATTTGTACACATGCTGTACAAATAAATCACTGACAAAGAATTTGTGATTCCCTTTGAATTCGGCCTTTAACGTGGAATTGAAATTGTTCGCGGGCATCCATGCCAGCGGCATTTTCTCGGAATCGAAGCCTGTAGTGGTCGAATAAGCTGTTTCAAAATGCAGCCAGTGTATGCTGTGTGGATGCACATGAAGGCTTATTTCTCCCCCGTATAACAGGGCATTGGTCTGAGTGTAATACGATACCTGACTGCCATCAATAACACTGTCCGACGGAATCAGGTAAATGTAATTCTGAACCGAGTTGATGTAGGGGTTGACCGTAATTTCGAGGTGTTCATTGCCATACACAAAGGAAAAATCAATCTGATTGGCGTTTTCGCTTTTTAAATCGGGATCTCCGATTTCAAACCGATTGGTTCCCTCATGTTTTCCCTTTGAAAGCAATTCGGACGTATTGGGAGCCCTGAATCCGCTTGACAAACTCAGTCTCCAGACTGTATTTCCTGTCTTGTAATGCATCCCTGCCGAATAGTTGAAGTTTGAATAGGTGCGATCAATGGCACTGAATAGCTCGTTTTGACCTGAACGTGTTTCCAAGCCTTCAAGGTTGCGCTGATCAATGCGCAATCCTCCCTGAATACTCAACTTTTCAAATGAAGTAATCCACAAGGCGAAAATTCCGTTGTCCATGGTAATGGCATCGGGTATCAGTACTTCCTCACCGGAGTTTGAATTGGTCTGATACATACCCTGGGCGCCGATTGTCAGTGTGTTTTTCTCATCGCCAACGGGAATGTGATATTTGACGTTGTATGTCGATGTCGCCAGTTTCATGTCCAGAGAAACGGTGTCAACGGACAGCTCATATTCTTCCCGGTGGTTTACCATATATCCCAGGATCAATTCAATGCGTGATTTTTTCAGGTAAAAAACATTCTCTGACGAAATAATGTGATTTGTGATCTTTTGAAATGGCGGTTCGGNNTCGGTTGAATTGTGATAAAGCGAATCGGATTCGGTAACGCCCGGATTTTCGTTCAAAAAACTATACCTGAGATTGCTTACCCAAAACTTGTTGTTGTACCCAAGGGATGTCTTAATGCTTTTTTCCTCTGATCTTGTATTGACAACCCTGTTCCCATCGGGCACCTGGTAATCAGAACTGTTGTTGAACGAAGCAAAAATATTTTGCTTGTACCTGCCCTGATGAATCTTTAGTCCCAGACTGTTCTGACCGGACAATGAATTGCTCAGGAAGGTCGATTGGACATTCCCCTCTACGGTGTTCATTTTTGCGTAAGGTTCGTCTGTAAAATACAGCACACCCCCAATGGCATCCGCCCCATAAAGTATGGAATTGGGCCCCTTTATCACTTCCAGACCACCTATGCCCACACTTCCTATACCAAGTCCATGTTCGGTACCCCATTGCTGGTTTTCGATGCGAATTCCTTGTGCAAACGTGACCACTCTGTTTCCTGAAAGTCCCCTGATAACGGGCTTTCCAATGCTTGTTCCGGTGGATATTTGGTCGATTCCCGCTAGCTGAGATATGGATTCTGCCAACGAATTTTGTGCATTTCTGTTTAAATCGTTCAGGGATTTTTTGGTTACCAGAAAAATATTTTCGTTCGTCAAATTGCCTTTTGGTACCGATACAATGACTTCCGTGAGTTCCACGTGGCCAGGTTCCAGTGACACCATGATCTCTTCTTTCAGCTCTTTCACATTTATTTCCAGTTGCCTGGTGAGAAAGCCGATGGATGAAACATGAAGGGTTAATCTGTTTGACGTGAGATTTGACAGGATAAAATGTCCCAGTGAATCCGAGGTCGTGCCCGTTTGCAGTTCGGTTACGTAAATACTTGCATAAGGTATAACTTCAGCCGTCTCTGAGTTTTTAACAATTCCCTCAATGGATTGTCCGGAACATAGATTTACCGATGCGATAAATGAGGTCAGCAAATAAAACCTGAAGTGAAGCATCGGGTAATAAGATAAATCCACACGTCTTTCAACATGATCCGAAGTTAGTATTTTTTATATGAGACATTCCAATGTGATAGACCTCACTAAGCGTACACAGCCTTTTATCTATATTTGATGTTTAAGAAAATGCCCTGATGGCCACAAGAGAAATGATTGTCTCTGTCAGTGAATCAATCGATGAATGATTGATTTACGAAAATTACTGCTCATCGTTATTCCCTGGAGCTTTTCCCTTGGATTGGATGCTCAAACCAGTACAGATACCATTCAGCTTTCCATGAAATTCAGTGAAAAGTCCGATTATTCGAATGCCATTGCAATCCTGGTCAGTTATGTAAGTTTTCATCCCGCAGACAGCAATGCCTTGCAGCTGATTGGATTAAATTATTACTGGGATAAACAGTACAGGGAAGCGGACAGATTTTACGGGGAGCAGGTTGAAAAACACCCGGAATATTCAAATCTGAAACTTGACTATGCCAGGATGCTCTTTGAAAGAAAACAGTTCAAACGAGCCGGGCCCGCCATAAAGGAATTTCTGTTGGAAAACCCTCGAAATACAGAAGCGCGGGAGTATCTTGGTTATTTGAATTATTGGGACGGGGAGTACAAGGAGGCATTGAGTGAATTCGATCTGATATTGCAGATTTATCCGGACAACAAGACTGCTCTTGGAATGACCCGGGCAATAAAGGAGTTAACAAGGCCTTATTTTTTTGCTTTTCACGAATATTCATTTGATTCGCAACCAATGGAGTCGGGCATGCAGACGGTAGAATCAGGGAAATATTTTTCTTCATTTTTGAATCCTGGGTTGAAGGCAGATTTACTAT
>DNDT01000345.1 GCA_003487525.1 Flavobacteriales bacterium | reverse complement strand
CAGATATTCCGATCCTTTTTTGGTTTTCAGTTTTTGTCTGTTGAAGGCGGTTAAAAAAGTCAGTGCATCGAAGCGTTTTGATTTGGAAACTGCCTTGTGCACGAGCTCGAGATTTTTAGATCCACCCAAACCGACAGCAATGATCACACCGTCGTACACTTCAGACAAATCCTCAAGGTCGATGTCTTTTCCGAGCGACACATTGAACTTGAATTCGACACCCATTTCAGCCAATTGCGATACTTCAAAATCGAAACCCTCCTTGCTCATTCTGAAATCCGGGATAACATGTTTAATCAGTCCTCCTGCCGTCTTTTCCTTTTCAAAAACAATGACGTCGTAACCATCTCTGATTAAGTCATACGCCGCACTTAAGCCTGCCGGTCCTGCCCCGACAATGGCAATGTGCATGTTTTTCTTTTCGGAATTTTTGATCCGTTCAATGATGGCCGTGAAGTCATTGAAGTTTTCGTCAATACCGGCTACGTACTTTTTCAGGTATTTGATGGGAACGATCGAATCGGCTTTACGCCCTGAAAACAATTCGCATGGCCGGTGACAGATGTCTCCGCACGTCCTGGCAAACAATATTTTATCCCGAACGACATCGAGTGCCGTGCGGTAATCTTTTTCCAGAATAGAATTGAAGAAACCGTGATTGCAAATGTTCGCCGGACAGCATTGTTCCTCGGCACTGACGGGTTTTTCCGCCTTCACTTTGGCGATTGCCCTGACTAGATTCGAAGTCGGGCTGTACTTTCTCGAGCAGTATAAGTCAGTATCCGAGTGATTGTGGCAGGTATTGCATTTACCATGATCAACGGTTATCATGGCATCCTGTCTGGTAAATCCTTCGTATTCGGGCAAGAATACGCATGGTGCTTTGGATATCAAAACGGATACTCCTTCCATGGCCAGTGCATCCTCCACCTTTTTATAGGCATCTTTCATATCGAAAGGCATGATGGTTTCGACATGTTCAATCCCCATACCTTTGACGAGAGGTGCAATCTCAATTTCGTGATACTGGTCTTTGTGCGTCGCTCCGGGGTGATCCTGGTGACCGGTCATGCCAATGGTTCGATTGTCGAAAATTATGACAAGAATATTGCTCTTTGAATACACGGCATTGAGCAAGGAGCTAATCCCTGAATGAAAAAAGGTTCCGTCTCCCAGCATGGCTACCACCTTTGTTTTTTCCTGTTTCAGTGCCAATGACAATCCCTGGGCCATTGAAATGCTCATTCCCATGTGATTGATGGTATCCACCATATTCAACGGAGCCAATGCGCCCAGACCAAGGCAACCGATATCGCCGCATAAAATGGTGCTTGAATCCGATCTTGGAATAATCAGTTTCAGTGCGTAATACGTGGCGCGATGCGGACATCCGGAACAAAGAGTAGGAGGACGCAGCGGGAGTTCCAATTCAAAGTCTGCGCTGTTTTGAAGACCTTGTTTCTTTCTCGTTTTTATCCCGACAAAATCCGAAATAACCTTATCGATCGAATCGATGTCGTACTCACCAGTTTTGGATAGAACCGAATCATTTTTTCCGATTATTTCGACCGGAATCTTGTTCTGTTGAGCTATACGCCTGACCGCATTCTCAACGACCGGATCGAGTTCTTCGACAATCAGAACGCGTCTGAATCCGCTTCCGAGAAAATCCCGTACAATTTTTTCCGGAAACGGAAAAATAAGGCCCAAATCCAACAGGGATACCTTGTCCTGAAGTTCGTTGCGATGTGCGATTTCCAAAATATAATTCACGGAAACACCGCTGCTTATAATTGCATATTCCTTTTTGTCAGCCTTAATCAACACCTTGTTGAAAGCCTTGAAATAGGGTGTCAATTGCTTGCTGTCCAGCTTTTCCAGCAGCTTGAGATGTGCAGCGGCTGTCTTGGCCGGAATGTTAATGTGTTCCCTCAGCCGATCAAATGATGCCTTCCTGTTTTGCTCTTTGATTTCATGATAGGAAATCATCCCTCTGGTATGAGAAATTCGGGTTGTTGACCGCACGATTACCGGCAATTTTAATTCGGCCGACAGTTCAAATGCCTCTTTTGTCATCTTGTAGGCATTTTCAGGTGTACCGGGATTAAAGAGCGGAACAGATGCCATGGTCCCCCAGTGGCGGGAATCCTGTTCATTCGAACTTGAATGGCAACCCGGGTCGTCGCAAACCACAATGACCAATGGTGCGACAATGGTTTGGTACGGAATGGACATCAAGGCATCGGATGCAACATTCATGCTCACATTTTTCATCACGCACAAAGCGCTTTTATTGCCAATGGAAAATGCGATTGCTTTTTCAAGGGCGACTTTTTCATTGATGCTGTATTCAAAATAAAGTTTGTTCCTTGTAAGGGCTACATTGTTAACCTGCGAAACCGGTTGTCGCTGGAAATTATATACCATGCTGAATATCTCCGATATTCCCGTTGAAGGAGTTCCGGGATACGAGAATACACCGTCAACTCCGGCTTCAATCGCTCCTCTGGCGATTGCTTCATTTCCTATGGCACTTACCTTTAAAGGTTTTTTGTGCGTGGTCAGTATGTCAATCAGTCTGTTGCTCATCTCATTTTTCTGTTTCAGACAATTCACTGTTCGTTAATGGTATTCCCGCTTCTCTGAAAATGCGCTCATTGTGCTCACCCAGCTTGGGAGCCATTGCCATACGATTGTTTCGCTTTTCCAGAAACTCCGTGTTCATGGGAGCCGGACATAATTCAATTTCTTTCCCATTGGGCAATACTGTTTTCACCATCATCTTCCTGATGAAATCCAGTTCTCCGACCTGCTTGACATCATTGACCGGTGCAACGGCAAGGTTGTTATTCAGGCAGATATCGATGAATTCGGATGTGGTGTAATTCTCCAATCCGGTACGAATGTCTTTGTAGATGTTTTCCTTATCCAGTTTTCGCTCGTTGTTTGACTTTCTTCCCGGTTTATTCAAATGTTCAAATCCAGGAAGTAAAATCAACTTTTCCCATTGCTCATCACTGCCAATAGCCAGGTAAACAAAGCCATCCTTGCTCGGATAACAATTTGAAGGAATAAAGCTGCGGTGTTCATTGGCGCTTCTTTCAAACCGCTTGCTTGCGTCTTCGGCAAACTGAACCTGAGGCAATGCCGTTATCAACCACGAGGTTGCGCATTGTGCCATTGAAATGTCTATTCGCTTGCCCTTGCCGCTTTCATTTTTTTCCAGTATGGCCAAAAGCACTTGTGAGAATGCCTCATCTCCTGCTTTCAAATCAATCAGGGGTAAACCGCACAACATTGGATCCCGATCCGGTTCACCGGTTAAATGCATGTACCCGAACATTGCCTGCAAGGCGGGGTCATAACCCGCCGTGTCTGGGTATTCCGGACCCAGGGCAGAAATNNTGTACCGTTTCGGAAGTGTATTGCACATAAATACATCGACCTTGAGTTCCCTGATAATCTTCCTGAGATTCTCCTGATCCTCTTTGTCTTTTAGATTCAAGGTAATGGCTTCTTTCCCGACATTCGGTGCGATGAAATACGCATGTAAATCATTCTCTCCGGTGTCTTCTCCGATATAGCGATTTGGATCTCCCGGTGTTTCCTGCCCCTCGCGACCTGCCGATTCTATTCGTATCACCCTCCAACCCAGTTGGACAAAGCGCTGGGTTGCATAAGGCAAGGTAAGCGCCTGCTCCAAACTCAATATGGTTTTCTTCTCCAGCATTTCATTTAAAACATTATCGGCTCTTCAAATTCACCATACACCTCCTTGAGGGTCCGGATGATCTCTCCAACCGTTGCATATTCTTTCACTGCCTGTACAATGGAAGGCATGAGGTTTTTGTTTTGTTCGGCATCCGATTTAATCGCTCTCAGCAAGTGATCGACTTTTTCGTTGTTTCGGTTCAATTTTATTTCTTTCAGTCCCTCTGTTTTTCTGTCTGCCGCATCTTTGTTGTACGGGTGGAAATCAACCGGTTTTTCTTCTTCCTCTCTCGTAAAAATATTCACGCCAACCTTTGGAACTTCGCCCTGTTGTATACCCATTTCCCGCTTATACGCCTGTTCCGAAACCGATGCCTGTATTTTACCGGTTGCAACCGCGTGTTCGATTCCTCCCCATTCATCGACACGCTTCATTTCGCGTCGTATTTCATGTTCAAAGCGATCGGTCAGGGATTCGACGTAATAACTTCCTCCCA
>DNDT01000199.1 GCA_003487525.1 Flavobacteriales bacterium | reverse complement strand
ACAAATACACACATACACAAATCCACATTACCACCCCGCCTCCGTCTCAACAGCCCCCAAAGTCTCCTATATTAAAAACCGCTCCTCTGGTACATTCACACCGCAATGAACTACAACAACAAACTCAGCATCAAACTATGGGCCGAGGACGACAAACCGCGGGAAAAACTGCGCAATAAGGAAAGTTCCGCCTTGTCTGACGCCGAATTGCTTGCCATATTACTGGGATCGGGAAACAAGCGCTTGTCGGCCATTGAAATAGCCAAGAATATCCTCATGATGGCAAAAAAAGACCTGAATGCCCTGGCCAAACTCAATACCGTGGAATTAATGAAGATTCCGGGAATAGGTCTTGCTAAAGCCAGTACGGTTGTGGCTGCCATGGAACTCGGGAGAAGAAGACAAAGCACGGTTCAGGCCATTCACAAAAAGGTCAGCTCCTCCTTTAGTGCGTTTGAACTCCTAAAAACAAATTATTTTGACTTACAGGTCGAAGAATTCTGGATTCTGATATTGAGCCGCAGCAATCAGGTACTGGGGAAAAAGAGAATCAGCACAGGTGGGGTCAGCGGAACCGTCGCCGACAACAAATTGATCTTCAAATGCGTTCTTGAACACCTGGGATCATCATTGATCATCAGTCACAATCATCCTTCGGGAAATCTTAAACCTAGTAAAGCCGACGAGCAACTGACCAAAAAAATAAAAATGGCCTGCCAAAACCTCGATATTCAATTACTTGACCATTTGATCGTTTATAATGAATCGTACTTCAGTTTCGCAGACGAAGGTCTTTTGTAACTTCACACCCTGAAGAAGCTTATGTTAGTCATTTATTGCCATCGACAAAGTCAGAGATTATCATACGCTGTCTCCATCGTGTTTGATGTTGTCTGCAAATCAACGTACAAGCTGACGGAAGACAGGGATGAATTCCTTCGGCACGACGGCCCGAAGATTCATTACAGCAAGGACACGTTCGAAGGCATTCCGGGGATTCTCCCTTCGGGATTATTAACGGACCAATTTACGCTTGACAAAAAGCCGGAAAAAGGGATATACAAGGATGTCCCTCATATCTTTCCCAACCGCAACGCCTTTCTCCCTTTTGATGTTTTTTCAGCCATTTTTTACATGGTGTCCAGGTACGAGGAGTACGGTGATTTTGAACCGGACCGGCACGGCAGGTTTCCCATGCAACAAAGCACCGCTTACGAGCTTGGCTTTCATAAAAAAGCCATTGTTCACCACTGGTCAAAACAGCTCATCGATGCGCTGTTCGGACAATTTCCGACGCTGGTTGCAGAGAAAAACCATACCAAGTTCGAAATAGGAATGGACATAGACAATGCCTATGCCTTTAAACACAAAAATGTTTTCAGAACCATTGGCGGCCTCTCGCTTTCGATATTGAATCCCGTTGAATATATCAATCGACTGGCCGTACTGACAGGAAATCGGCAAGACCCGTATGACAATTACGACTATATATTCAATGTATTGAGTCGCAATAAGACAACTCTCAAAACATTCTTTTTATGTGCCGCTTACGGAACCTATGACAAGAACATAACCCCGGGTTCAAAGGTGTACAGACACCTGGTCGAAAGGGCTAAGAACCATGGTGAAATTGGCCTTCATCCCTCTTACGCTTCAAACAAGCGTGCCACCCTGGAAACCGAGTTAAAAACCTTGAGTGAACTTTCAGGTAAGCCCCTACAAATGAGCAGACAGCATTTTTTAATGCTCAATTTTCCGAAGACGTATGAAGCGCTTCTGAAGGCCGGAATCAAACACGATTATTCAATGGGTTATGCAGAAAGCGCCGGTTTCAGAGCCGGAATCGCCGTACCGTTTCCTTTTTACAATGTAAAGGAGGATAAAACGACAGACCTCATCATCCACCCGTTTGTTTTCATGGAATCTTGCTACATTCATTATCAGGCCATTGACATTGACGAGATAAAAGCTGAAATTTCAGCCATGATTGACGAAGTAAAATCGGTGAATGGGATTTTTCATGCGGTATGGCACAATGAATACTTCGGAGGTAAAGGTGGAGAAAAATGGAAGGAACTGTTTGAATACATGCTTGAACAAGGATCAACGACATGACTGAAATTCTCAAAATAACCGGGTTGATGGTTTTAAGCGGTTTGAAATTCTTTTTTGCGCCCTACACCGTTTACCTATCGGGTTACTCGTATTTCCAAACAATTGCCATTACAATAACGGGAGGCATCTTGAGTACCCTGATCTTTTTTTATTTTGGAGAAGCGCTGAAGTACATTTTTTCGAGCAAGCGAAACCAGAAAAAAGAAAAAAAGAAATTCACNNTAATACTGACCCCGTGTTTTTTCTCGGTACCTCTCGGAAGCTTAATCGCTGCACGATACTTTGACAAAGACAGAAAAACGATTCCGTACTTGCTCGCCTCTGTTGTAATATGGTCGTTTATTTTAACCAGCATAAGCACGATTATTGTCCATTAAATACACAGATATATTCTTTGATCTGGACAGAACCCTTTGGGATTTTGACAGAAATTCGAGTGAAACCATTCAAGAGCTTTTTATCGAGTTAAAAATTGAAGAAAAGACAGGCACAACGTTTGAGCCCTTTTTTCAAAAATTCATAGAACTCAACGATGCCCTCTGGAAGGACTTCAGGCAGGGTGAAATAAGCAAGGAAGCGCTCCGGGCGAGCCGGTTTACGGAAACATTCTTTCATTTTAACTCAGGCGATTGGAAAACTGCGCGAAAGATGAGTGCGCTTTACCTGGAGATATGTCCGTATAAAACACATCTTGTCGAAGGGGCAAAAGAGGTGCTCGAATACCTGGTGAAAAAGTATAAATTGCATTTGATTACCAACGGATTTAAAGACAGTCAGCGCATTAAAATACAGTCTTCCGGACTTGAATCGTATCTGTCTGAAATCATCATTTCGGACGAGACGCCCTACCGAAAACCGATGAGGGCAATTTTTAACTATGCAATGGAGAAGGCAGGCAGCGAGCCAGAGAGATCAATCATGATCGGAGACGATATCCACAAGGATATTCTCGGGGCAAAAAAAGCCTCGATGGACCAGGTTTATTTAAATGCAAAGAAAAAGCCCCTGGACAAATTCCGCCCAACATACGAAGTCAATAAACTAAGCGAATTACTGGAATTATTCTAGCGTGGCGAGGATTGTTTTTCCACCCTGAACTTTCTGCTCCAGCTGAACATTAATTTTGGTNNCCTGGGTAATTTGGTTGGAGACCTTGGCATAGCTGACAATTCTTCTCGCCAGTGCTCCCGCTATTTGCTTAAATAGCACATCTGTTCCCGATTTATGTCTTACAACGGTTGACGTGTGTTCATTTTCAGTGGAGGATTTTGGGTTCCACGCGACGTGGAAATGCCCGTTGTGATGCTTAAAATAGGTTATTTCACCACTGATCGGGTACCTGTTTACATGCACGTTCAGAGGCGACATAAAGACCGATACCTGAATCCTGGGGTCATTGAAATACTCCTTGTCATTCATCTCTTCAATGGCAACCACGGTTCCGTCCGCCGGACTTAACACAGCCTTATCGTCAAGTTTTATTTCAATGTTCGGAAGTCTGAAAAAATAGACGACGACAAGAAAAAATCCAACACTTAGCAATTGAAGTAGGTAAAGCAACCATGCAACTCCCGAAAGGGTATAGTAAAACAAAATGTTCAGCAACGCGAGAAGCACCGCTGTCAGGGTAATGGTGAGTACACCTTCTTTATGAATTGTCATGCCCGGAAAGGTAAGGCAGTAAAAATATAAATTTTAAGTTCAGGTCAATTAATTTGCAATTAATGCCAGGTAGGTAAAGACCACGGGCGCGGCAAACAAAATACTGTCGAACCGATCCAGTATACCCCCGTGACCCGGAATCAGGCTGCCACTGTCTTTCACGTCCACTTTTCTCTTGAGCAGTGACTCGAAAAGATCTCCGAGGCTTCCAAAGACAACGACAATCAAGGCAATGACCAACCAATCCAAAAAGGATATCTGCTGTGCGTAAAGAGATGCCCCATAGGCAACAACAAGGGCAAGAACAATTCCTCCCACGCTGCCTTCGACCGTTTTCTTTGGACTGATTCGTTCAAACAACTTCCGTTTTCCGAACAGGCTCCCGGCCAGGTAAGCTCCGGTATCATTTGCCCAAATCAGCACAAAAAAGCAAAACAGCAACTCGGGCTGAAACGTGTCTACCCAAGAGTAATTGTCGTAAAATCCCATGTAAAAGAGGCTGGTCATTGGCGAGAATATATACACCATGCCAAAAACCCCAAATGCCACATTGCTGAGCGGATTTTTCGTGTTCTTGACCAATTCCTTGATCATAAATAGCAGAAAGCACAAGGGAATGATAAAGAGATATTTCACATTCAGGTCGATTGACTTGTTCATAAAGACCAAAATAAAAGAGAGACCCGCGCACACGATAATCAGGATATCCGGAGGGCTGATTTTCAGCCTCTTGACCAGTTTAAAATATTCATCTAGGGCCAGTATCAGGATGAGCATGCACAAAAAACCGAAACTAACGGCCCCGAGCGACAGGCTTCCAAGAATTAAACCGACATATACGGCACCAAACAGCGCCCTGGTGAAAAAATTATTCATGTTCAAATTCAGCTATTAATTTCTTGCTTCGTATAAAATCTTCACTACGAATATATAATTCAATTGAAGAACCCAGTGCGGAACCGTAAGACGAATCCGTTTTATCGACTGTAACAAATTCAATTGAATTGCTGTCGAGAATGTTCTTTACAATCTCGACCAGATGGGCCTGATTGGATGAATAGATAATTGTCCAGCTCACTCATACGAAAATAAAACAAATTCCTATTTATCGGGAACTTCCTGAACCGGATCGACTTTGGGGGTTTCCTTCTTTGAAGAAGTGCTGCCATTTTTGGCTGCCTTTCGCTGAATTTTTCTTTTTTCGGATTTATCCTTTAAGGCTGCGTCTTCTGCTTTCATTTTCTCGAGGCTATCGTTTCGCGTTTCATAAATGCGCTTTCCAAAAATAACTTCAAGATCGTCTTTGAATATCACCTCCTTCTTCAGCAACAATTCGGCCAGCTGATTGAGCTTGTCCTTGTTTTCGTTGAGAATTTTCTTCGTGCGCTCGTATGCCTCGTCCACCATGGCTTTCACTTCCTGATCAATGATCTGAGCAGTATTGTCGCTGTACGGTTTTGAAAAGGAATAATCCGACTGTCCCGAGGAGTCGTAAAAACTAATATGACCTATTTTGTTGTTGAGACCGTAAATGGAAACCATTGCATAGGCCTGTTTTGTCACTTTTTCGAGATCGGAAAGTGCACCGGTCGAAATTTTGCCAAACGTCACTTCTTCTGCCGCTCTTCCACCCAAGGCAGCGCACATCTCATCCATCAACTGCTCGATATTCGAAATTTGTCGCTCTTCAGGAAGATACCAGGCAGCGCCCAGAGATTTTCCCCTCGGTACAATGGTAACCTTTACCAGTGGGCTTGCATATTTTACCAACCAGCTCACCGACGCGTGTCCTGCTTCGTGGTAGGCAATGACTTTTTTCTCTTCGGGTGTAATGATCTTGTTTTTCTTTTCAAGACCACCGATTATTCGATCGACCGCATCGAGAAAATCCTGATGTGCCACTTTTTTCTTGTGCTTTCTTGCAGCGATCAGGGCAGCTTCATTACATACATTGGCGATGTCGGCACCAGAAAATCCGGGTGTTTGTCTCGCAAGAAAATCCGGATCGACCGTTTTGTCAATTTTAATCGGCTTAAGGTGAACGGTAAAGATCTCTTTGCGCTCTATCAGATCCGGGAGATCCACGTGTATGGTTCGGTCAAACCGGCCGGCCCTCAGCAGTGCACGGTCCAGGATGTCCGCCCTGTTCGTGGCTGCCAGAATGATAACCCCGCTGTTTGTGCCAAATCCATCCATTTCGGTTAGGAGCTGATTAAGGGTATTTTCGCGCTCGTCGTTTGCTCCCTGAGCGACTCCTCTTCCCCTGGCGCGTCCAATGGCATCAATTTCATCGATAAATATGATGGCAGGAGCTTTTTCCTTTGCCTGCTTGAACAGGTCTCTTACCCGCGAAGCACCAACTCCGACAAACATCTCCACAAAATCCGATCCCGACAGCGAAAAGAAAGGTACCTGTGCTTCACCTGCCACGGCTTTTGCAAGGAGCGTCTTACCCGTTCCGGGAGGTCCGACCAGAATAGCCCCCTTGGGTATTTTGGCACCAATTTCGGTATACTGTTTCGGGCTTTTTAAGAATTCAACGATTTCCTGAATCTCAATTTTGGCTTCCTCCAAACCAGCAACATCATTAAAGGTGGTGCTGACCATTTTTTCTTTGTCAAACAAGGTCGCCTTTGATTTACCGATATTGAATATCTGTGAGCCACCACCTGCTCCACCGGACATTCTTCTCATGATAAACAGCCAAATACCGACCAAAATAATGATGGGTAAAAGCAAGCCGAGAATGTCACTACCCCAGTTTTTTCGTGTTTCGTATTCGGGGATAAGTCGTTGTTCCTTAGGGACATCCTGTTGAAAGCTCTCCAGATATTTGACGAATTGCTCGTCCGAACCAATTTCAAGGTAATACTGCGGTCCCGATTTCCCTCCAAATGATTTCTTGTCCACACCCTGGTAACGGGCGTCACTGAGTTTATCGCTTTTAATGGTGATCTCAACGATCTCCTTGTTCACGACAATGATTCGCTCGACATCGTGGTTCTTGACCATTTCGGCAAAATCGGTCAGCTTCGTTTTTTCAGGGCCGGACAGGCTGAACAGATTAATTCCGATGAGAACGACAAGAATTATTCCGTATATCCAATAGAAGTTGAACGGACTCTTCTTATTTGGTCCCGAATTTTTATTCTTAAAATTCAGGTCCATTTTAGGTCTGTTTTTAGATGATTTTGGTTCTGTACTCATTGATTCTTTTAGCTCATTAACCTGCGTCTGCCCACAAATGTTCTAAATCGTAGAAAGACCTAAATTCTTTTTGAAAAATATGCACTACAACACTCACAAAATCGATTAAAACCCACTCCGCGTTTCGCTTCCCTTCCACGTGAAATGGACTCTCTCCGATTCCTTCCCTGACCATTTTCTCTACTTCGTCCGCGATCGAAGCCACTTGCGTATTTGAGTTTGCATGGCAAATAACAAAGTAATCGCAAATGGAGGGATTGATTTTGTAGATATCCAAAGTTACTATTTCTTCACCTTTCTTTTCTTCTATTCCTTTTTTTACCAAATTCACCAAATCAAGTGCAGGAATTTTCTTTGTATCTTTTGTCATATATCTTTAACGGTCAACAAAACTACTGAATCGACAAGTAACAAAATGGAATCAAGTCGTGAAATTTCCCCACAATCTGTTAAAGGTCATCGATTAATCGAGCTAACCGAGGTCACATCGACCAATAAATTCCTCGAGTTGTTGATGGATAAGGGTTCGGGTGAACAAGGCCTGATTGTTGTGGCCGACTACCAAAGTGAGGGACGCGGAATGAACGGCAACTCATGGACAAGCGAAAAAGGCAGGAATTTGCTGATGAGCATGCTTTATTTCCCGGAAAACCTGTTGATTCAAAATCAGTTTTATTTAAGTAAATGCAGTGCCCTGGCCGTTTCCAAAGCAATTGACCGAATAGTGGGTGCCGAAATGAGTAAAATAAAATGGCCCAACGATGTCTTTATCAACAATAAAAAAACTGCAGGAATATTAATTCAGTGTTCGATCAAGGGAGAAAATGCGCAATACAGTTTTTTGGGCATCGGGGTAAATTTGAATCAAAACACGTTTTCGGTGGAGAACGCAACTTCGCTTATGTCCGAAACCGGTCAAAAAATTGAGATCAACGAATTTCTCTCGTATTTGGTCGAAGAACTGGATATCTGGCTCAAGGTCTTCGCGGAAGGCAATTTTGAACAGATAAACTCAATGTATTACAAAAAACTCATCGGTTATCAGCAATGGCTTGCCTATCAAAAAGGCACCGAAAAATTGATCGGTAAAATTATTCGGATTGAAGACGATGGTCACCTGTTAATGGAATTGAAAGACGGGAAACAGCAGCGCTTCGCGGTAAAGGAGATTAGTCTAGTTCCAGCTGAGACAAACGATCGACCAACATATTAAAAAAATTGGTCAGGGGTTTCTCGACCATCATGTTCATAAATGGGTTGATATCCCCTTCAAACTCAATATGAACATCCGCTTTTTGGTCATCGGAACCATCGATCAGCACATTCATCTTGAATGGAAACGGAACCTTTCCATTTGACACCATTTCGATCCTGGAGTGTTTTGTGGCGTCGACAATTTTAAGCCCCAGATCTGTCATG
>DNDT01000436.1 GCA_003487525.1 Flavobacteriales bacterium | reverse complement strand
GCAGACAATATCATTGTTGCAATGATCCATGCGAACAAAGCGGGACAGTCCAAGCTTCTTAAAAAATGTTCCCTGCCCCTTACCGGTGTCGCGTGTGTCAAAAAGATTGTAACGGACCTGGCCGTGCTGGATGTCACGGAAGATGGCTTTAAGCTTTTAGAGCGGGCACCCGGAGTCAGTGTCGAAGAAATTCAGAAGCTGACCGAAGGGAGACTCATAATTGAAGGCGACATTCCTGAAATGACAGGAGTATAATCGTACATCCTGTGCAAAACATTCCATCGGTTTCGGTCGTCATTCCCTGTTACAATGAAGTAAAACGACTGCCGCTTGACGAATACATTCAATTCTTTTCCGAGAAAAAACCCGGACTAACATGCCTTTTTGTTGACGACGGAAGCACCGACAACANNGTCATTCGGAATGAGTTCAGGCACTATGTGGGCAGAATTGTGGCGACCCTGATAAGCTCTTTGTTAAAACTGGCTGTCTATGACACGCAATGCGGTGCCAAATTCATTAAAGCTTCGGATGCTAGTTATCTTTTCAAGGACCCTTTTATAAGCCGCTGGTTGTTTGATGTCGAGATCATATTCAGAATTCTTGAAAAAAACGGATATACGGGAATTACAAAGCAACTGTTTGAAATTCCGTTGAACAAGTGGATCGAAAAAGGAGATTCGAATGTTTCATGGGCTTACATTTTTAAACTGCCCATTGATCTGACCCGGCTGTGGCTCAGGTATTCACAGGTAAGGTCATCTTAAACTTAACCTAATTTTTTGGCGAATTCAATGAGGGATTTGGTATAATCGTGAGAAGGCATTTCAAAAATCCGATCCGTTTTACCGCTTTCAATCAAAGATCCGTCCTTCATTACCAACATGCGGTCGCAAAAAAACCGAACGACCGCCATATCATGGGTGATAAAAAGGTAAGTCAAACCCAGGTTTATTTTCAGATCTTTTAACAGATTAAGAATCTGAGCCTGAACCGAAACATCGAGTGCCGAAACCGCTTCATCGCAAACTATAAATTCCGGATCAGGCGCGAGTGCCCGGGCGATCACGATACGCTGCCTTTGTCCTCCCGAAAATTGATGTGGATACTTGTCGTAGTCCGATTCATGCAGTCCAACCAAACGCAGCAATTCATGTACTTTATCCTTTCTCCTGTCCCTTCCGAGATCCGATTTGTGCACTTTCAGCACCTCGTTTATGGCTTCTCCCACCTTGATTTTCGGATTAAGCGATGAGTAAGGGTCCTGAAAAACGAATTGAATTTTGGATCGCCATTTTCTGAATTCTTTTTCCCGCATATCCGATATCAGCTCACCGCGATAGTTTATTTCCCCGCTTCGTGTTTCAATAAGATGCAACAAGGCCCTGCCGAGAGAAGACTTCCCGCTTCCACTTTCACCAACCAGTCCAAGTGATTCTCCCCTGACAACTTCAAAGTCAATATTCCTGAGCACATGAAACTCCCTGGTGACCTGCCCCATCAATCCGTAACTCAATGGATAAAAAGCGGACAACGCACGTACCATGAGCAGAATTTCATTCGCATTTTCTTTTAGGTCCTCGTTCCGCGAATCCCCATCGTTTGCTTCCCTTGGAATTCCGTCGATAAAATCCTGAATGGTGGGAAGCCGGTTAATTTGTTTATCCAATGGCGGCCGACATGCCAACAATCCTTTTGTGTAGGCCGCTTCCGGTGATTTAAAAATAGCTTCCGTTGTGCCGGTTTCTATAATTTCACCCTTGTACATGATGGATATGTCATCGGCAATTTCACTAATGATCCCAAGGTCATGTGAAATAAATAACACAGCCATATTATCCGATTTTCTAAGTTCATTGATTAGGTCAACGATGGCCATTTGAACCTCGACATCCAGCGCGGTTGTGGGTTCATCGGCAACAAGTAAGGCAGGATTGCATGAAATGGCCTGTGCGATCATCACACGCTGACGCTGCCCTCCGGATAATTCATGAGGGTATGCACCATATGCCTTTTCCGGATCGGGTAGTTTGACTTTTTGAAAAAGATGGATTACCCTCTTTTTCAGTTCCTTCTTGCTTATTTTTTGATGAATCGCAATAGCCTCCTCCACCTGATCCCCACATCGCATAACAGGGTTCAACGAAGTCATTGGGTCCTGAAAAATAAATCCCACCTCATTCCCCCGTATGGACCTTATTTCATTCGAAGGTAGCTTTTGCAATTCGGTCTTCACTCCGTTTACGGTCAGGCAAATGCTTCCTCCGGTAACCGAGCAGTTTCTAGGCAGTAATCCGACAATGGACAAGGCACTGAGAGACTTACCGGAACCGGATTCGCCGATTAAACCGTGCACCCTGCCTTTTTCTATTGAAAGTGAGGCATTTTTTACCAGCGATTTGCCATCGCTGAGGTCAATGCAGATATTTTTTAGCTCGAGAACTTTCACACCCATGTCTGAAATGAAACCTGATCGTCCTCAAAGATATCTTCTCCATTGAACTTCAGGTAAAGTCTCGCAACAGCCATGACATCTTTTTGGCAGTACGTTACTATTCGCTTGAGATTTTTTTCCTTGTAGTATACGTCGTAAATCATGCTTCCGTCAATGTCATCCTTAGGTGTCGGGATATTAAAGATACTGGTGAGCAGCTTCAACGAAGTATAGTTTTTGTAGTCGCCGAACTTCCACAATTCGAGCGTATCCAGGTGATTGACTTCCCATGGCTTTTTCCCCGGCGTATTCAGTATATCGGGCAATTTTATTCCATTGATCAGCATCCGCCTGCCCAAATACGGGTAGTCGAATTCCTTGCCATTGTGCGCGCACAGACGATGTTCTTTCCCATTGTAATACCCTGAAAGCATGTCTGAGAATTCCTGAAGTATCTTCTTTTCATCATCCCCTGCAAATGATTTTATTTTAAATATCCGTTCACCGTCCTTGTTTTGAAAAAACCCACAGGAGATGCAGATAACTCGTCCAAACTCTGCATAAATGGCTGCATGCCTGTACAATTCACTCGCTGTTTTGTCTTCGTCAGGATAACGCTGAGATGCCTTAGCCGCCCATAATTCCTGCATGGTACCGGACAATTCTTCATATGTTTCGGTGCCCGAAACGGTTTCAATGTCCAGAAATAATATCTTATCCAGTTTTATTTGATTGAGCAAGGCTGATATTTCTGCTAAATTTATGCATTCTTGCAATTCATCGAAAGGTGAAACAATAGTTGAAACAGACATTCATGAAAGCAGTAATTACCGGCTCGTCTAAGGGTCTTGGACGCGCGATCGCCCGTTGCTTCGTCAAAGAAGGCCATGATGTGGCCGTGACCGCACGAAATACAACCGACCTCAAAGAGCTTATCGACGAGTTAAAGAAATTAAATGCATCCTGCAAGATCACCGGAACCACGGTCGATTTTGAAGATGTAAAGAGCATGGAAAACTATTGCGAAATAGTGAAAAAAGAATTTGGGGCCATTGATATTCTGATCAATAATGTTGGGATTTACAACGAGGATGTCGTTGGTCAGAACATCGATCAAAATCTGAAAAAAAATCTGGAGGTTAACACCTTTAGCGCGATCAGGATGAGCAATGCATTTCTGCCATCCTTGAAAATGAAATCTTCTTCCCACATCATTACTATTGTGAGTATCGCGGCCTTGAATCCCAGAATAGATGCTGTATCCTATTCCATTTCCAAAGCTGCGTTAAAATGTTACACCGATATTCAACGTGAATCCCTGCGCAAATACGGCGTAAAGGTGGTTGGAATTTATCCCGGTGCGATGAACACTTCATCCTGGGACGGTCAGGATGTAACAACGAAGCTCATGATTCAACCCGAGGATGTGAGTAAGTCCATTTTACAGATCATCCAAATGTCCGAAAACGCAACCGTCGAAGAGCTTGTTATCAACACCAATAAACCATTGTTCAATGAGCAATAAGCGAAAGCTCTTTCATTTTGCGGAGATTAAAACCTTCTCAAATGTGACGGAAGTAGGATACAAGGAAGTCCTGAACAAGACACATCCACTTCGCGGAAAATGGAACGAAATGGTTTTTAAAAACGACCATGATATTGTGCTGGAACTGGGATGCGGAAAAGGAGAATACAGCCTTGGAATGAGTCGGCGGTATCCAAATAAAAATTTTATTGGCATGGACATCAAAGGATCCAGAATTTGGAGAGGGGCCAGAACAGCGCTTGACGAATCAATGGAAAATGTCCATTTTTTGCGTTGCAGAATCGATTTCCTGGAATCCATGTTTTCGACGGATGAAGTGAGTGAAATCTGGTTGACCTTTCCCGATCCACAGGCTCCAAAGAGCAAGGAGCGAAAGAGATTGACATCAAACCGTTTCCTGGACAAGTACCTCGGTGTGCTTAAAAAAGGTGGCCATTTAAATCTTAAAACCGATTCGGAT
>DNDT01000236.1 GCA_003487525.1 Flavobacteriales bacterium | reverse complement strand
GGCCATTCGGGCAACGTTTCGATTGTCTTCTCCCGCCTGATTTGCGCAACCCATAATTACATCGTCGATCTCATTTCCTTCAATTCCCACATTTCTCTCCATTAATGATTTAATCACATGTGCAGCCAGATCATCGGTCCTGACCGGAGACAGGGTGCCTCCGAAATTTCCGATGGGAGTTCTGATTCCGTCTATAATGTATGCTTCCATTTTTTTGTTTTTTCTTTTTTAACTTTCTGAACGAGACGTCAAATTATCCACTCTTTGTCTTTAATAAATACTGTTCCTCTGAAATGCGCACGCAATTCTCCCTTGTCATTTTTAACGTGTACATCGTATCTGGCAAGACTTTTTGACCGTTGAATTTCAGTCGCTTCGGCAAGCAGTACATCGCCCGACCCGCACGGCGCGGTATGTGATATCTGCGTGTCAATCGAAACGCAGTGTTTGCCATGTCCGTTTGATGCAAAAGCAAGGGCACTATCAGCAAGAGCGAATGTTATGCTTCCGTGCGCAATTCCAAATCCGTTCAACATTTCATCACGCAGTACCATTTTCAGGGTGCAATGACCGGCATCTACATCGAGACATTCTATTCCGAGCCATTGACTGTATGGATCGTTGTCATACATTTTGTGCATGATCTTTTCTGCGAGCTCTTTTTTACCTGACATATTTATTGAATCTGTCTGCGCATAGGAGTGCCAAAGTTAAAAGTAATTTACTACACCACTTATTTGGTGTGCGATACCTTTTGTCGATGTGATTTATCCACTAAAATATTGCTTCTAAACCCTTCATTTTTAGGATGTACGTTTACATTGATAAATCCTCGATCATGAATAAAATCCTTCCAATTTTAGTTGTCTCATTTATCATCGGGTTTGGTTCTGTTAAAGCCGAAGGCGACATCAATTCAACGAAAAAATCAATGAATCCTTCAAAGTCATTGGCGGCAGATTGCGCACCCGCAAATGGACTTGAGTACCTGAGATTTAACAATGTCAGTGCACTCATCGAAACAGGTGGAAGAATGTGGCAGGATCGTCCAAATACCACGGCGGCATATGAGATCCCCATTAATTCGGGTCAGACATCCATTTATGCCGGTTCGCTTTGGATGGGTGGCACAGACGCAAACGGTCAGTTAAAAATTGCAGCAGCCACCTTTGGTGGAGGAGGCAACGATTTCTGGACAGGACCTCTTACAACCGATGATTTGGCTGAGATTTCACCGGATCAGTGTACCGAGTATGATCGGTTTTTCCATATAACCAGGAGGGAAGTCGAGTTGTTTATCGCATGGTGGAATTGCAAGGAATCAAATGAAGGATGTGATTTACTGCCGGAAGGTTATAAAATTCCAAAAGTCATTTTGGATTGGCCTGCTCACGGAGACGAAGCCCTGAACCAGGACTTTTATCTGGCACCATTTTTTGACAGAAACGGCGATGGGGTTTACGACCCGGAAAATTCAGGAGATTACCCGTATTACGACCTCAAAGGCGACATTGACTGCAGGGCCGTGAGGGACATTCGGCTCTTCGGAGACGATACGTACTGGTGGGTATTTAACGACAAAGGAAACATTCATACCGAAACCGGAGGCTCCAGCATTGGAATGGAAATACGCGCACAGGCTTTTGCCTTTGCTTCGAATGACGAAGTAAACGACATGACCTTCTACAATTATGAATTAATTAACCGATCGACCTTTATTTTGAAGGATACGTATTTTGGGCAATGGGTGGACCCCGACCTGGGCGGCGCTTATGACGATTATGTTGGATGTGATGTTATGCGCGGCCTGGGTTTCTGCTACAATGGAGATGACTTCGATGAAGATTCCAGGGGTCAACTGGGCTACGGTAACCGCCCTCCTGCGGTAGGAGTGGACTTTTTTGAAGGACCTTACCAGGACAATGACGAGATCAATAACTTATACGGCATTGGAAAAGATGAAGCGCTCAATGGTCTTGGTTATTTAAATCCGAATGATCCCAATCCGGACTCAATCATTGACAATGAACGGTTTGGAATGCGCCGCTTTGTTTATTACGATAACACCGATAATTCCAATGGAAATCCGACAACGGCATTGCAACACTACAACTATTTGAGGGGCATCTGGAGAAATGGAGCAAAGATGGTCTTTGGCGGAAATGGGCTTCCCGGTTCGGCGGGTGCCACCAATCTGGAAGCCGATTTTATGTTTCCGGGAAATTCCGACCCCCTTCACTGGGGAACCAAAGGAGTCGATCCGGGATTTGAATGGACCGAAGGACAGGCGGGAAATCCACCATACGATCGACGTTTTCTCCAATCTGCCGGACCTTTTGTTTTGGAGCCGGGAGCCGTGAATGACATTACCGTTGGAGTTGTCTGGGCAAGGGCGATTTCTGGAAATGCCGAAGCCTCGGTCAAAAAATTACTCCAGGCCGATTCAAAGGCTCAGGCATTATTTGACAATTGTTTTGACGTACTGGACGGTCCGGACGCTCCCAATATTAGTGGAGTAGAACTGGACAGGGAACTTATTCTTTACCTGACCAATACAAAAGGCCTCTCGAATAATTTTAAAAACTATCCCGGCGACTACGTAGAAATTGATCCGTTTATTATCGCTCCGGAAGGGGAAGTTTACGACAATAAATACCGCTTCCAGGGGTACCAGATTTTTCAGGTTTCCGGCCCCGATGTCTCGATCAATGACCTGAATAATTTGGATAAGGCGAGAATTGCTTTTCAATGCGATATACAGGACAGTGTTTCAGATCTCATAAATTATTTATTCGACGATGATTTAGGGGCAACAGTGCCGGAAGAACAGGTAAAAGATGCAGCCAACAAAGGAATCAGCACAACCTTCCGTGCCACTGAAGATCTCTTTGCAGAAGGCGATCCCAGATTGGTCAATTTCAAAACCTACTACTACATCGCCATCGCATATGCAACCAATAATTTCAAGAAATACACCGAGGATGCCGAGGGATTCGATGGTCAAAAAATGCCCTACCTCGCTTCGAGACAAGGCCTGAGCGGGGGTATCAAACCGCTTGCCCTGATTCCGCACAAGGTTAATCCAACAAATGGAGGAACGATTATCAATTCGCAGTACGGAAATCAACCGAAAATTCAGCGAATAGAAGGACAGGGCAACGGGGGGTTTGATCTGGCTTTTACCCCAAAAACGCTCGAAAAATTACTCAGTCATTCGTTCAGCCCGACAGAAGTATTCCCTGTTTACAAGCCGGGACGAGGTCCGGTAGGGATTAAAGTCGTGAATCCCACAAATGTGACCAATGGTGTTTACACCCTTAAGGTATATGAAGAAGAAGATGACCTGCACTGGAAAATATGGAGAAGAGGTGACGGAAGTTCAGCGCTCAACGATACAGTCTTTTCACAAACCTCTCTGGGAATTGAAAATGAACAAATAATAGATAAATGGGGCATTTCAGTAAACTTTAAAGACGTGGCCGATCCTGGCGAACTTCTTCCGTATAACCTGGGAATAGATCCTACCTATAAAAATGGTTACATAAGTGCGACCATGACATACGCAGACAGTTCAAAAACATGGTTAACCGGTGTTTCAGACATATCGGGTGCCAATGATCAAAACTGGATAAGGTCTGGATTGGCAAATGAACCGGGCGCTCCCGAAAGCATGTATAATTCGGTTTTCACAACCGTAATTACACCGGATTTTGTAGACACGTTGAGTGTCCCCCTCGACGGATTTAAAACCTATGAATCCTTGTTGAAAGGCACCTGGGCACCATTTAAACTGGTTGCATATACCCGGACATTCGGAACTACCACCGTATTAAATGCTCCGGCACCACTCTTTTCCAATGGACTAAGTACAAGAAGGGCTTACCTCGAAGACCTGCAATCGATTGATGTTGTGATCACTTCAAACAAAGATTTGTGGACTCGTTGCCCGGTCATTGAAATGCAGGAAGACAAAAGCCTGGCCGTAAACGGAAAAAATACGAGTATCGAGACACTCAAAGGATTGTTACGTCAAAGTCCGTCCGTCGATAAAAACGGAGAACCCGATGGAGACGGTGTAGGCATGGGTTGGTTTCCCGGTTACGCGATAAACCTTGAAACCGGAGAACGCCTAAATATGGCCTTTGGTGAAGATTCCTGGCTGGGAGATCAAAACGGAGCAGACATGATCTGGAATCCAACCTCGGTATGTGAAGGAGGGTTTATTCCGAACGACCCATTTCGAAGACGGCAGAAAAAATGGGGTGGTAAACATTATATCTATGTCTTTGGCAATAGCGCTTATATGAAAAACAGCGCGTTTAATATGCCATCCTACGATCAGGGTGAGGCATTGAGAAAAGTTCTTTCTGCAAAAATCAGGACTGACCCAATGCAGGTACCCAGGGATGAATCTAACGCCGCTTTGGCATGGAGCACATGCCTGTGGGTTGGCATACCCTTGCTTGAACCAAACAAGGAATTGCTCTCCAGTGATGTTACCATCTCCCTGAGGGTGGATAAAAAGTACGAGCCTTATATTTCGGATACCATTGCCAATGGCGGAAATCCCATGTATATCTGGGATATGTCGGGTTTAAGCACCGAAACCGGAGTGAACAATGTTGCGGTCGAAGCGCTCGATATGATTCATGTCGTGCCCAATCCGTATTATGCTTTTTCCGAACATTATGAGCAGGTCCAGTTGGACAATATTGTTAAAATAATAAACCTGCCTGAACAATGTACGGTCGGTATTTACAATATTTCAGGTACCCTTGTCAGAAGTTTCAACAAATCGGATCCGGGAACAGAACTTGAGTGGGACCTTAAAAATCAAAGCAGCGTGCCAATTTCAAGTGGGGTTTATTTAATACATGTCAATGCCCCGGGAGTCGGAGAGAAAATTGTCAAATGGTTTGGGGTGCTCCGACCAATCGATTTACAAGGATTCTAATAAACCAATGTTATACCCTTCTCTCAATGAAGGGTATTATTTTCTTTGTTTTATTGTATATACATCATTTGTTATTGTATTTTTGCAAAAAGCATTGACATGAGATTAGAAGAAGCCATCAAGCAACCCCGGTTTAACAACGAATTCGAAAAAGCAGATGTCAATATCCTTTACACGGCAAACTGGATGCATGGAAGATTTCACTACATTCTGAAACCATACGGCATTTCACTGCAACAATTTAATATTCTGCGGATTTTACGCGGACAAAACGGAAATCCCGCTCCATTAAAGCTTATCACCGAACGAATGCTGGACAAGATGTCGAATACATCGCGCCTGGTGGACAAAATGCTAATCAAGAATCTGCTGGAACGCAAAATTTGTCCCGAGAACAGACGGCAGGTTGAAATACTGCTGACCAAAAAAGGATTGGATGTGTGCAATGAAATTTCGGAAGTCATGGAAAAATCACGTCGTGACGCTCAACCCCTGTCTGAAAAAGAAGCCGCTGAACTGAACCGCTTGCTCGACAAGATCAGGTCAAAAACACAGTAGAAATATTAACTTCAAACACACGTTATGAACGTTTTTTTAACAGCACTAATTGTTTTCTTTTCATCTACCGTCTTTTCTCAAAATTACCAGGTAACCCCTGAAGAAAGTTCTGTCCATTGGCATGCTGAAAAAGTGACGGGAGAGCACGATGGCACAGTCGGCGTTAAGCTGGGCGAAATATGGATGAAAGAAGGCAAATTGACCGGGGGTATCGTGGTGATTGATATGGAATCTATCGTTGTTACAGACCTTCAGGGAGAATGGGCTGAAAAACTGGGCAGGCATCTGAAATCACCTGATTTTTTTGGCAGTAAGGAATTTCCGACATCAACCCTGGTCATCAACAAGGCGATACACCAGGGCAAGGAACGGTACAAGGTCGAAGCGACCTTAACCATCAAGAACATCAGCAAGGAAACTAAATTCATAGCCAACGTGCACGAATCTGGCAATGAAGTTGAGGCAACGGCCGACCTCGTGATTGACAGAAGCGAGTTTAACGTACGGTACGGTTCGGGAAGTTTTTTCGATGACCTGGGCGACAAAACAATCTACGATGATTTTACCCTGAAAGTAACTCTGAAAGCGGTAAAAACGTCAGAATAAGTCGCTATTGACTGGCTGGATCATTCCATTTTCACCAGCCTTTTTGAACCTACTTTTCCATTAATGTCTATGTAATGAACAAAGTAGATTCCCTGCTTTAGTTCTTTTAAATCAATTTTCGAATTCGTTTCCTGCACCCGGTATTCATACAATCGGTCCCCGAGTACATTGTAAAAGACAATCGTTTCCCCCAGAAGTTCGCCTGACTGGTCAATCAATAT
>DNDT01000030.1 GCA_003487525.1 Flavobacteriales bacterium | reverse complement strand
CTCACTATGTCCAATTAACGTGTATTCGATACCAATTGATGAAAGCATTTTAGCCGAAACTTCCCCGGTAAAAGCCCCCTTCTCTTCAGATGAAACATTCTGAGCGCCAAGTCCGATTTTAGCTTTTAGCTTCAAGTCCATTAACGGCTTTAGATAAGGAAACGGAGGGAAAATGAGCACCTTGTCGAGACCACCTACCGTGAGATCAAGATTATTCAACGAATCAACCAGCGTTTTGGCCTCTTCGAATTCTAAGTTCATTTTCCAGTTTCCCGCAACAATTATTTTACGCATCAGTTCTGAAGTTTAACCCTTGGATCCAGGTATGTATAGGAAATATCCACCAGGATGTTTATTAAAACAAAAATGGAAGAAATTACGATAACGGCACCCATTACAACCGGCAGATCATATTGATCAAGTGCTGTAACGATTTCCCATCCTATTCCTTTCCATGCAAATATCATTTCAACAAATACAGCTCCTGCCAACATTCCGGCAAACCAACCGCTAACCGCGGTAATTACCGGATTTAGAGAATTTCTCAGCGCATGCTTTCCAATAACGACCAACTCTGTAAGACCCTTTGCCCGTGCTGTTCTGATGTAATCCTGGTCGAGTACATCGAGAAGGGAATTTCTCATAAGCTGCATTATCACGGACAAAGGGCGAACTCCCAATGTCAATGCGGGCAAAATCAAATTAGACAATGCAAGGTGTTCACCCCGTCCAAAATCATCAACTTCATAGAGGCTTCCGGTCATATTCAGACCCGTAAAATCCGACCATAAATAACCAAACAGCCAGGAAACAAGAATGGCAATAAAAAACGAAGGCCCCGACATTCCAATTGTAGTTACGACCAAAAGAAAGCGATCAGGCCATCGATTTTGATTCAATGCTCCGGTAATTCCAAGTATTATTCCCACCAGAAAGGCAAAGCTGATTGCTGCCGAAGTTAAAATCAGGGTAGCCGGCAAGGCATCTTTCAAAATTGTAACCACTGCTTTCTTGGACTGATAAGACCTCCTCAGGTATGGCCATTTCAGGACAAGAGTGTTTTGACCAATTCCAAGCAATTCCACATAACTGTACTTATCTTTGTCGAGATATAAAAAATGCACGCGATTGGACCGATTGTGAAATGAAACCGGGCTCAGATCGTTCATGTATTTTATATATTGCCTAAATACCGGTAAATCCCGACCAATCTCCTTCTCGATTGCTTTTATTGACGCCTCGTCTCCCCTCTGCCCCATCATCATTCTGACAGGATCGCCGGGTATTACATGGAACAGTACGAATATCAGACTGACAACACCAAATAACACTAGAATCCCATAAAATACTTTTCCGAGGGTATATCGAAGCATATGCTTAATCTTTCACCAACAATTCCGCAAATACAGGAACGTCATTGATGTGCCATTTCCCTTCGACAACACCATCCCTGAGCAATATTAAACCGGGATTGGACCGAACAATGGTTTTTAATGTAATCTCATCCGTAGCGTAAAAACTCATTTCAAGGTCATTCTCATCGGTGTATTTTTTAACGCTTGCCGGGTTTGAAGCAGAAAGTCCAATTACGGAAACGCCCTCCTGATTGCATGACTTGATGAGTTCAGACAATTTCAAGGCGTTTGATTTACACGCTTTTTCGGTATTGGATGAAATCACTACTAAAATTGGATTTTGATCGTTCAGGATATCCTCTGTGATGTCAGATCCATCGGAATCAACAATGGAGAAGTCGGTAATTTTCGCTTCATCTCCTTTCTCGACAAGGCTTGTTATACGGTCAACAAATTCATAATTCTCGTCATCCCAGGGATAATTGCTATCGTCAAAGCTTTCCACCTCACCCGTATTTTTGTTCTTATACTTGAAAACGTTCTTGTAAACATCCGGTTTGGCGCCTTCGGGAAGATGCATCTGTTCAACGATACTTTTCCCTATCGCATAAGGTCGAAAATCCTTCATCGGAAGATGATTGAGACTGTAATAACACACCCAGACCGACCCGATCAGGGATAAGGCCACTGTTAACTTACCAGAGTATTCCGGATTGACGAACGCGCCTAAAAAATAGAATATCAGAAGTCCCATGGTAAAGTAAAGCGGAAAATTCCAATCAAGGTAATTCGATATAAACGCCATGATTACGGTCGGAAAAATAACAAAGGCCGTCCCCTTGTATCTTTCTTTATATGGTTTAATATCAGCACTGTAACTATTGATAACGAGTACCAAAACAATCAGAACAATGTCTTTTATAAATGATTGCCAGGGTGTTAATGGAAATGCGTCGCCAAAACATCCACATGTTTTGACCAGGCCAAATACTGCAGAAGCAAAGGTTAATATGGTAAAAAACACCATTATGAACAGCAAGAGCCGTGATACCAGTTTAACCCTGAAAGCAATTAGTATGGCGATGCCGAGAACTATTTCCAAAATACAGATTATCGATGCCATAGTCGGCCCGATCGAAATCAACCAGTCCCAGTTCATCCCGAACTCTATCCAGTATTCTTCCAGTTTATAAGAAAATCCAAGCGGATCGTTTGCTTTAATGAGCCCTGAGAAAATAAATAGTGATCCGACTATTATTCTGCAAAAACCTATCAAATAATCTTTCATTTTAATTCAATTTTTAATTCATCCAGACGAATGAGGGCAAAAACAGCGTAATTAATAATATCCAGGTAATTCGCATCCAAACCCTCTGATATGAGTGTTTCGCCATTGTTGTCTTCAATCTGTTTAATGCGCATAAGTTTCATTAATATCAAATCTGTAAGGGAAGAAATACGCATGTCACGCCATGCTTCGTCGTAATCGTGATTTTTATTACCCATCAAGGACTTGGCACTATTGAAAAATTCCGTGTACATGTTAAGGCACTTCTCAGTTTCGATTTCGAGTTCATCGGATCCGTTCATTCCCAATTGAATGAGTGCCATAATGCAATAATTTACAATGCCCACAAATTCCGGTTCAACACCCTCTTCAACTTTTGAAATCCCTTTTTCTTCGATGCTTCGAATGCGTTTGGCCTTGATATAAATTTGATCCGTCAGTGAGCTCGTTCTCAATATTCGCCATGCACTGCCATAATCTTGCATCTTTTTTGAGAATATCTCTGTGCATTTCGCTATTATTGAATCATATTGTTTGTTTGTATCGGGCATAATCAAAGAAATATACAGCTTTGTCAACGGATCGGAAAGATACCACTTTTTTGAAAAATCTGAGCTTCGGAATTCGGGGTAAAATGCACGGCATAAACTGCCCTGCGATCATGGGAATCCTAAATATAACAACCGATTCATTTTATGATGGCGGAAAATATCACTCAGAAAAACTTGTCCTTGAACGGGTTCGCGAAATGCTCGATGAAGGAGCCGACATTATTGATATCGGTGCATACAGTTCAAGACCCGGGGCAAGCGATATCGATCCAGGCGAAGAACTTGACAGGATTAAAACATTCATACCAATTATTTCAAAGGAATTTCCCAAGGCACTTTTATCCGTTGATACCTTCAGAAGTACCGTTGCAGAGGCAGCTGTCAATCACGGAGCATCCTTTGTAAATGATATTTCAGCGGGTACTGCGGATACCGGTATGTTGGATGTAGTTGCCCGTTTAAAAGTTCCGTACATCCTGATGCACATGAAAGGCAATCCGAGCAACATGCAAAAAGATATTAAATACGAAGATGTTGTAAATGAGGTGCTTACATACTTAAAAGAAAGGGTTGGCGCTGCCAGAAATAGTGGAATTCAGGACATCATCATCGACCCCGGATTTGGATTTGGCAAAGATCTGGAGCACAATTATAAATTACTGGCAGGCCTCGAGAAATTTCAATCTGTTGGTTGCCCCATCCTGGTGGGTATTTCAAGAAAATCCATGATTCATAACTTGTTGAATTCTAAACCGGAAAAAGCGCTCAATGGGACAAGTGTTTTAAATACCCTGGCACTGTTGAACGGTGCCAATATTTTAAGAGTACACGACGTGCTCGAAGCCAAAGAAGTGGTGAAAATTGTATCATATATTCAAAAGGTGTAATTTGGCCGCAATTTCCTCATAATACACCGGATGTCTCTTATTGAAAAGTTAACTGATTTCAGCTCCATTCATTGGTGGCTGGACGCACTGGATATCATTTTGGTGTTGTTCATTATTTTCCAGTTATACAAATTCGTAAGGGGTACGGCTGCTTTGCGAATTTTTGTCGGGGCAATCGCAATTTATACCATTTGGAAGACCACCGATTACCTGAATATGGAACTGTTGCATGAGATTCTCGGACAGTTTATCGGAGTTGGAGTAATCGCCCTTATTGTCGTTTTTCAACAGGAAATCAGGAAGTTTTTGTTGCTGATAGCTTCGCCCAAAATTTACAACAGATTTTTACTGACAAAGTGGATGTTTTATCTCAAGAAACATCATGAGAAAGAGGAAGCTTCATTTATAAAGCCCGTTGTCGATGCGTGTGAAAGTATGGCAGGACAAAAAATTGGCGCCTTGATAGTCATCTCGAAAGAAAATGAACTTGATATGTATAAGTCTTTGGGTGAACCAATCAATGCAAATTTATCTTCCCTTCTGCTCGAGAGCATCTTCACAAAGGAAAGTCCGCTTCACGACGGAGCGGTGCTGATAAATAACAATAAAATAGTTGCTGCAAGATGTGTACTTCCGATATCGGACAGGCAGGATATACCGGGTCAATTAGGTCTGAGGCACAGGGCCGCCATTGGTATTACGGAGCAGTCAAGTGCAATTGCCGTTGTAGTATCTGAACAAAATGGACGGATCAGTGTTTGTAAAGGTGGAAAGCTAACAAACAACGTTTCGATCAAACGACTTAATCAGCTGATCAATTTTCTTCCGGAGTAGCATTTTGCCTTTCAAATTCTCGAATCAGCTCTTCGGGTGATTTACCCAGATTTTGAAGCGAGAATTTTGCGGCTTCCGTCATATCATGGTCCGGATATTCTTTGATAAATTCCTTG
>DNDT01000074.1 GCA_003487525.1 Flavobacteriales bacterium | reverse complement strand
ATTCTTTTCATTGATGAAATTCATACCCTCGTAGGCGCCGGTGGCGGAGAAGGTGCCATGGATGCAGCTAACATTTTAAAACCGGCACTTGCCAGAGGAGAACTCAAGGCAATTGGAGCCACTACCTTAAACGAGTATCAAAAATATTTCGAGAAGGACAAGGCATTGGAGCGTCGATTTCAAAAAGTAATGGTGGACGAACCCAGTGTTGAAGATACCATATCCATCCTGAGAGGAATCAAGGAGAAATACGAATCACATCATAAGGTAGAAATCAAGGATGAGGCGATAATAGCTGCTTCGGAACTTTCTCACAGGTATATAACCGATCGATTCCTGCCGGACAAGGCGATAGATTTAATTGATGAAGCCGCATCAAAACTGAGAATGGAAATAAACTCCAAACCCGAGAAACTGGACGAAATTGAGCGCAAAATCATGCAGCTTGAAATTGAAAAAGCAGCCATTAAAAGAGAAAAAAACAGCAAACGACTTGCCTCTCTGGATGAAGAACTGGCAAACTTGACGGATGAACGAAATGAGCTTCAGAGCAAAGGGCAGCACGAACGGGACATTGTGGACGGCATCCAAAAAGCAAAAAACGACATCGAGATGTATAAGCTTGACGCCGAACGAGCAGAGCGATCCGGAGACTATGGAAAAGTCGCCGAAATACGGTATGGAAAAATTCAGGAAACCGAAAAGCAACTGGAGTTGCTGAAATCAAGTCTTATTGAAGTCCAGTCCAGGTCAAAAATGATAAAAGAAGAAGTTACCTCCGAAGAAGTAGCCGAGGTGGTGGCAAAATGGACCGGCATACCTGTGCAAAAAATGCTCGAAAGCGATGTTTCGAAACTGTTAAAACTTGAAGAAGTATTGCACAAAAGGGTTGTCGGACAGGACGAGGCCATTATAGCGGTGGCAGATGCCGTGAGACGGGGAAAAGCAGGTCTTCAGGACGAAAAGAAGCCAATCGGATCATTTCTGTTTATGGGAACGACAGGAGTGGGAAAAACCGAATTGGCCAAAACCCTGAGCGAATTCCTGTTTAACGATGAGGACGCCATGACGCGAATAGACATGAGCGAATATCAGGAACGACATCCTGTGTCCAGACTGGTTGGAGCTCCTCCGGGCTATGTCGGATATGAAGAAAGCGGGCAGCTTACCGAAGCTGTGAGAAGAAAACCCTATAGCGTTGTCTTGCTCGATGAAATAGAAAAAGCGCATCCGGATGTGTTCAACATATTGCTTCAGGTCCTGGACGACGGACGTCTGACCGACAATAAAGGCAGGGTTGTCAACTTCAAGAATACGATCATTATCATGACATCCAATATCGGATCGGAAATTATTCAGGAAAATTTCGCCAACCTTGACCAGGGAAATAACGATGCCGTGATTCAGAAGACAAAAATCGAATTGATGGGGCTTCTTAGAAAATCCATTCGTCCGGAATTTTTAAACAGGATTGATGAAACCATTGTATTCCTCCCATTGAGCAGGGAGAATGTCAGGGAAATAATCGACATACAGATAAATGATTTGGATGCCTTGCTGAAAAAGCGAAACATATCCCTCTCCGCAAGTGAGGATGTCATTGAATACATTACGGAAATTGGATACGATCCTCAATTTGGAGCCAGACCCATAAAGCGAATCATCCAAAAGAACGTTCTGAACGAACTTTCAAAAGAGTTGCTCGCAGGTCATGTACTTGAAGGAGATAAGCTGATACTGGACGTTTTTGACGGGAAATTTGTGTTTCGAAAACCAATTGAAAAGGAATTAAATGGCGCCGGAAAAAAGTCTGTCAAAACTTGAATCCCCTGAGTGTACAAAGAGGTTTCTAACATTCCAGCTGAAGCCCGTCGTACGCAAGATACATGTTTTCAGGTAGCTCCTTGTTGACCTCGTCGTGTTTGCCAAGGTAGTGACTGATGTGTGTAAAATACCCCCGCTCCGGATTTAATTCCTTCATCAGGGTCACCGCTTCATCCAGGGTAAAATGAGAAATGTGGTCGTGTTTTCGAAGCGCATTCAATACGATTACTTTACTCCCTTTGATTTTGTCTTTTTCCTTTTCAGAAATACTCTTGGCGTCGGTGATGTAGGTAAAATCGTTGATGCGAAATCCAAAAACAGGCATTTTGTAATGGTAAACCTCAATAGGAATGATTGAGGTACCCTTAATCGAAAATTCCTTGTTCTGAATGATGTTGAGATCCAATCGCGGGATTCCCGGATAGTTATCATTCGAGAAAACGTAATGAAATTCTCTTTTGAGCGCAGTGCCTACCTGATCCGTGCAATAGACATCCATGGATTTGCCCTGCGAAAAATTGAAGGCCCTGACATCGTCCAATCCTGCTATATGATCCTTGTGTTCGTGCGTAAACAAAACCGCATCCAATCTCCTGGCCTTCACCCGCAACATTTGCTGTCTGAAATCGGGTCCCGTGTCAATCACGGCGCATAGGTCTCCTGATTCAATTAAGACGGATGAGCGGAGCCTGGCATCTTTTGGGTTTTCGGAAGTGCAAACCGAGCAGTCGCAAGTGATGACCGGCACTCCCTGAGAAGTTCCTGTTCCAAGAAAAGTAACCTTCGTTTTCATCTGATCAGGCTGTCACCTGGTAAAGCTCCTTCAAAACATTCAT
>DNDT01000250.1 GCA_003487525.1 Flavobacteriales bacterium | reverse complement strand
TTTTTGTAGCAGTTATATGCTGGCCGTATAATTCATGAATAATGCCATCGACCAGTCCGAGTTTGGGAACCATTATTTCGGTGATATTTGACCATTTCATGATCTTAAGGAAAATATCCGCAGCAGGCACTATCACATCTGCCCTGTCAGGTCGCATTCGGTACTTATCAATTTTTTCATCCACAGTAAAACTTTTTAATTGACCGTTCAGATCTTTCAACTGCTTGTAAAACAAGGGTGCATAATCCTTAAGTTTTGCCAATGAATATAAGGCGTTGATGTTTCCACCGGTTCCGATGATGAGAAGAGGCTCGTATTTGGTTGTGTTCTTAACCAGCCAGTATTTCATTTTCTTCCAGGTATTCTCCTTCACAAGGTGGTTCTTAATTCTCAAGGTCCCGATATCAAACGATTCGGATTTGATGCGCTCTCCCCTTTTGAAAATAGACAGTTCGGTACTTCCACCACCTACATCCACATATAAATAGCACCCTTTTGGGTTCAGGGATTCTGCCACATGGTTTTCATAGATAATTTCCGCCTCTCTTTTTCCCGGAAGGATTTCAATGTCTATTCCGCATGAATTTCTCACGTTTTCAATTAATTCGATGCTGTTCGATGCTTCGCGCATTGCGGATGTGGCACACACCCTGTGACCGACAACGCCGTATACTTCATTCAACAATTTATACGCCTCCAGGGTCTTTTGCAGTTTATCGGCTTTTTCCTGCTGAATCATTCCATGCAGAAACGCATCCTCTCCCAATCGAATTGGTAATCGCACAAGAGAAATTTTCCTGAATACATCTTCGCCCTCCCTGTTTTTATACACTTCCGCGAACAACAAACGAACGGCATTTGAACCAATGTCAACAGCACTGAATCTCATCCGGCAACCAATTTTGATTTATACATCAAGTAATTTTTTATAGTAATTATAGACTTCGATCTGACTGCGTATCGGCTTTTCAGAATTCGCCTCCACATAAGAGTTTGAACCCTTGCTGTCAATCACCCGGGCTTTTACATTGTCACTTAAATAAATGTTTAACACATCCTTTAACTGGCTCTGTATTGTTTTATCAAGTATGGGCACAGTGGCTTCAATGCGACGGTCCAAATTGCGGACCATCCAGTCTGCCGAAGAGAGGTAGTATTTTTCCTGACCACCATGGCAAAAGACAAATATTCTGGTATGCTCAAGAAACCGATCAATGATACTGGTAGCCCTGATGTTCTCACTTAATCCTTTTATTTCAGGAACCAGGCTGCAATTTCCCCTAGCGATTAGTTTGATATTCACTCCAGCACAACTGGCATCGTAAAGTTTTTCGATCATTTCTTCATCAACGATATTGTTGATCTTAATAATGATATAAGCCTCAAGACCCTTCTTTGCATTTTTTATTTCGGTTTCTATTAACTTGATGAAATTTCTTCTTGTGTTTGTTGGAGAAACAAAGAGTTTTCGATAGGTCGTTCTTTTATAATTCTCCTTAAAAAATTCAAATACTTTTTCAACCTCGTTGGCAATGTTTTTATCACACGTCAGCAAGGATAAATCCGTATAAATTTTTGCCGTTCCCTCGTGAAAATTGCCTGTTCCGACATGTGCGTACAACCGCATGTTTTTACCTACTTTTTCCCGTATCAGTATTAGTTTGGAGTGTACCTTTAAGCCGTGCGTTCCAAAAATGACCCGGATACCTTCATCCTGAAGAATTCTGGCCCACTGAATGTTATTCTCTTCGTCAAATCGAGCCTGCAGTTCGATGACAACCGTCACATTTTTACCATTTTTCGCTGCGTTTATCAAGGATTTAATAATTCTTGAGTTCTCCGCAGCGCGGTACAAGGTCATCTTTATGGTCGTGATATTGGGATTTATCGCAGCCTCACGCAGAAGATCAATGATGTAATCGAAGGACTGAAATGGAAAATGCAGTAAAATGTCTTTTGTTCGAATCACGCTTAACAAACTGACCGCATTTCTAAGATCCGGATGCTCCAACGGGGGCAAGGGGCTATATTTCAGACGCTGACCGCCGATATCGGGAAATTTGATGAAATCTTTGAAGTTGTGATACCTCCCTCCCGGTATGAGGTGATCTCCCTTGCTCAGTTTATTTCCTTTGATGATCACGGCCAACAGGTCTTTCGGCATTTCCGAATCGTAAATGAATCTCACCGCCTGGCCGCTTTTTCTGTTTTTCAGACTCTTGGAAACCTTGTTCATGAAGCTCTCCGAAATATCTTCCGAAATATCCAGTTCGGCGTCCCTGGTTACCTTTAATGTATATGCCTCCAATTTGTCAAACTGAAATGCCGAGAAAATATCCTCGAGTCCCACCCTGACCACATCGTCAAGTAACATAAGAATCCGTTTACTCCCTTCTTTCGGCAATTCAACAAAACGGGATAATTCATCCGAAGGAATTTCTATCAGGGCATAGGTTGGTTTACCTTTTTCCTTACTCTTGGAAAGTTTTACGGCTAAATAAATCGATCGGTCTTTTAATTCCGGAAAGGGTAATTTGTTGGTAAGCATTATGGGAACCAGCCATTGACGAACCTCATGTTTAAAAAAAGATCGCGTAAAGGCCAACTGGTCCTTTGTTAATTTTTTTTCGTCAATCATGTAAATATTCTCCTTCCTGAGTTCCTTCAATATCTTTTCGTAGACATGATCAAACCTTGACTGCAGAATTATTACTTTTTCCTGTATGAGGTTGAGGAGTACGTATGGGTCTTCATGGAGAAAGCCGGTAGCACCTTTTCCCCATAAGGTCATTCGCTTGATATTGGCCACCCTGACCCTGAAAAATTCGTCCAGATTGTTGGAAAAAATACCTAGAAATCGTACTCGCTCAATAATTGGGACAGTCTTGTTTTCAGCTTCCTGAAGTACCCTGTGATTAAAGTCGAGCCAACTTATGTCCCTGTTTATGAAATACTCCTTATGACTTACTATTTTACTCATTCCGTAAAAGAAGTTCTAATTTAAACTATACAGGAAATCAACATGAACAAATGGCCAATTATTTACAAGTCCTGAAGCTGCTTTTCCAATAGTTTAATCTTGATTTCCGCGTCCTGCTTCTTTTTTCGCTCCGCACTTACCACGCTCTCAGGGGCACTGCTCACAAAACGCTCGTTTTCCAACTTTTTGTCGACGCTTTTCAGAAAGCCCTTCGCATAATCGAGTTCCTTTGTAATGCGCTGCCTTTCGCTTTCTTCATCGATGTTGGTCGAAAGGGGAATAAAGAATTCGTGTTTGTCCACAACGATGGTTCTCGTATTCTGAACCTCAGCGTCCAGGGCCGTGATTTTATCGATGTTGGCCATTTTTAACACCAATTCCTCAAGGACAAGTCCGTCATTCTTTGCAACGTAAAGGGAAAGACTTTCTTTCGGACTTATTTGCTGTTCTGTTCGAACCTGTCGTATGCTCGAAATCAATTCCATGTTAAAGTCCATACGTTTTAGAACAGACTCATTGAAAGTTGCTTTTTCGGGCCATTTCGCGTCGACAATGCTGGCTCCGTTTCGCTCTTCGATGTTTTGCCAGATTTCCTCGGATATAAAGGGCATGAATGGATGAATCATTCTCACAATCGCGTCGAAGAACAAAATGGTTTGTTTGTGCGTTGACGCATCAATGGCCTCACCGAATTTCGGTTTGATCATTTCCAGGTACCAGGAACAAAAGTCATCCCAAATTAGCTTGTAGGATGTCATCAGGGCTTCTGAAATCCTGAACTGATCAAATTGCTGACCGAGGCTTTGCAGACTCTGGTTCATACGAGATTCGAACCATTCGATTGCATCCGTCGATGACTGAGGCGTCGAAATGGTATTATCAACTTCCCATCCCTTCAATAAACGAAATGCATTCCAAAGCTTATTGGCAAAATTTCTGCCCTGCAGACAGAGTGAGTCATCAAACGGAAGATCATTTCCGGCCGGAGCGGACAATAACATTCCTACCCTGACTCCGTCCGCGCCGAATTGGTCAATAAGACCGAGGGCATCCGGAGAATTACCAAGAGATTTGGACATCTTTCTACCCTTTTTGTCACGGACCATTCCAGTGAAATACACATTCTTAAAAGGTTTCTGACCAGTAAAGTGGTACCCCGCAATAATCATTCTGGCAACCCAGAAAAAGATAATGTCGTGACCTGTCACCAGATCATTTGTCGGGTAATAGTATTGCAAATCCTTATTTGAGGGATCTTCGTGCCAGTTGAACACTGAAAATGGCCACAACCAGGAACTGAACCAGGTGTCCAGCACATC
>DNDT01000233.1 GCA_003487525.1 Flavobacteriales bacterium | reverse complement strand
GTCCTTTTCCTTTTTATACATATCCTTTTTGACGTTGATTTTTTGGTTCTTGAATTGTCCCTGGTAACGGAGGGCAATTTCAAAACCTCCGGACCTGGAGACCGAAGAAAGATCTGACAGAATGAAGTCATAACTCAGGCCGACTAGCAAGTGTTTTTTGTGTTCGTATTGCGCCGTTATCATGAGACTCTCCCTGAATCGATAGAACATGCCAATATCAAACGACGATGCGACATAGGCGTTTGTAAATCGTGAATCCGGTTGGTCCCCGAGCCTAAAACTCGCCAAACTTCCCACATTGACAAAGTATGACGGTCCCTGATTCATTACCTGAATCTTCGGTTTTAATATAAAATTGGCAAATCCCATGTCCATGCCTGCGTGAAGCTGTATCTTGGGCTTAAGCCTGTCCTGGTACTGAGCCTTAAATGAGTGATTCGGGAAATTCAAATGCATTCCCGAAATCCCGATTTCGAATTTCCGGTCGTAATCCGGATCGTAATAGGTCCAGATTCCACCCAATCCGGCATCAAAATATCTGACTTGCTCGACAAATACACTTTCTCCACTGGCCGCCGACGGGTCGTAATTGTTGCCGTTGTGCTGGTCTTCCCATTTGACATTGGACAAATTGACATTGCTCTGTCCGTATCCCAGCATCAGTCCTGCCGACAACTGTGCAAATCGGGTTGTTTTTAAGTGGTATGCAATGGCGTAGTTGATGCTTGTAAATCCGTAATTGGTTGTGCCTGCCTTGTCTGAAAGATAAGAGAGTCCCATGCCCATTTTACTCATACCGGCGACATCGCCGAACATCGGCATGTCAAAACTTCCGGATGACGTCTTATACGCATTTGAAATTGACTGCCACTGGGTATTGTAACTTACATTTAATCGGTAGTCCGCATCCTGAATACCGGCCATCGCAGGGTTGAGAACCAGCGGGGCATTGTAGAATTGTGAAAAACGATAGTCCTGTGCTTTGGTCAGCGAACACAAAGCCATCAAAAATACGATCACTATTCTTTTCCGTTCTCTCATCCCGACTTATCTGATCAAGGTTACATTTCCTCTTTCATAAACCCGCTCATTGTTGATGAGCTTTGTTTCAACCAGGTAAACATAAACACCCGGATTGGCTTTTTGGCCACCGATCATTCCATCCCAGCCATTGTCGATATTGGTTGATTCAAAGACCATATTCCCCCATCTGTCAAATATCTGGAAACGAAGTTCCTTAACCCCCTTGGCTTTTACATGAAGAATGTCATTCACACCGTCACCGTTTGGAGTAAAGGCGTCCGCGACAAAAACCGGGCGAATGTCCTCGATGCAAATCTCCTGGCTGAATTCGTCCGAACACCCTCCCTTATTGAATACTTTTAAGGTAATGGTGTAGTAACCGGCTTCGGTAAATTCGTGTTTCGGATTCACTCCCATTTGGTATGGAATTGTTGCTTCGCCCGCCATATCCCAGCTTCCGCTATCGGCATTAAAACTCAAATCCAAAAACGTCACTGTTTTCTGGTTTGTCGGTATACAGTCAAAGCTGGGTGAAACACTGAACATGGCAGTTACATTCTTGTAGTTCGGTATTTTCACCAGGGTATCAAACTCACACAAGGTGTTGAGTTTAGTGATAACTACCTCATACCTGTCTCCCGCAGGGCCGACGATCCGATCTCCTTCCTGTTCCGGATTTGTTTTCCAGACGATCCGATATCCGGAAGTGCTGTCCGCAATGGTCACCTGAGCAAATCCTTCCAATCCGAAGCACAGGGTATCGCTTGTTTCGACGTCCACTTTTATCGGGTCATCTACCCGAATAAAAATACTGTCGCCTGTTTCGTCGGAGCATCCATCTGAAACCGTAACCGTGTACACCGTTGAGGTTTTGGGATTTACGTCATGCTGACTTACCGGGAACAAATTATTGTTCCACCTGTATTTCAAATTTGCATCCGGACTTCCTCCATTTGCGACGACTTCCAAATGGCTCACGTCTCCCTGGCACAATACGGTGTCAGAAGCAGTCAGACTGATGGATATGGCAGTGGATACCCTAATTTTAACACTTGTTGTGGTCTCGCAAAATCCGGTGCCATATGTATACGTTATGGTGTGCATTCCTTCACCCGCGACTGACGGATTAAAGTTGTTGTTCGCAACGATACCCGGACCCGTGAGTTTTCCTTTTGAAGGCGTCAGTAAAAACGGTATGAGCGTATCCTTGTAACAATAAACCGAATCAAGACCGATGATCCGTGCAGGAACGAAACGATAAACCGTGACCATAACACTGTCATCCACGCAATCGGCTGTGGTCACATATTTTATTTTGTGGGTGCCTACACCTGCTTACGAAGGGCTGAAGGTTCCAATTTTGGAATCGACGATTCCTTTACCGGTCCATTTGCCACCCGGTGGCATGGCTGGAAAATTCCAGTTCGGGTGTGTATTGCATACCGTCGTATCCGGAAAGAGAAAGTTGTAGGGAACTTTTTTAATCTTTTTTGGATATACGATCATCACAATGGAATCAAAACAAGTATTGGCGGTATATCTGAGTTTGTGTGTGCCGACCCCGGCCAGGATCGGATTAAAATAATACGTGCTGCTGCCAAACTTTGTCAGACCGTTGCCGGACCAGACCCCGCCTCCTGGTGTGTTTCGAACATAGGTCCAGTTTAACAAAATCCGCGGGTCTCCTTCGCAAAACTGCATGGTATCGTAAATGATGTACGTGTTTCTGACATAAAGAAACCGCCAGTCCTTGCAGCCATTCGCATGATGGTAAAATACGGAGTCATTCCCCTGATTGCCATTGAATGCCAGGTACGGATTATACGTTCCGGCAAGGCTGTCGGTCACTCCTCTGCCCGTCCACCAGCCATTTACCGGCAAGCCTCCGGTAAGGGTGATGGGGGGTTGTTGCGGGCATACAATGAAATTATAACTTGCCTCTATTTCTAGAACATAAGTGGAAATACTAAAACTGCATCCACTGTTTCCCGAGCCGGACAATTTATAGGTCAGGTTGTTGACACCGATGTTCGCGACCGCAGGGTTGAATATTCCCAGCACACTGTCGGTTATTCCCGGTCCGGTCCACCTGCCGCCCGGGGGCGTGATCGAAATTTGAAAAGCGGCACGTGATCTGCAGATCGTGTCAAAAGGTGTGTTCAATACAATGCTGTCAACGGTCACTTTTTTGCTCTCGGTACATCCATTGACGGAATATGTAACCGTGTAGGTTCCGGACAGTGCCGGATTAAATAAACCGGCAGGAGTGACAGAATCTCCGCTCCATGTTCCTCCGGGAGGGGTAAATCCTTTTAACATAAACGGTGCGGCACCCGGGCAGGCTGCTTCCGGAAGACCTGCATCTATGGCTTTTACGATGATCAAAATACTGTCCTGACAGTATTTGGGATAGCCGTATTTAATGAGATGGGATCCGGGCCCGGCTGTGTTCGGATCGAACAAACCGGTTACGGTATTGCGAATTCCGGGACCTGAAAATCTTCCGCCGGAATTCAACGCTTTCAGAAAAAACAGGGTATCCGACTGACATACCGTAATTGTGTCCGGTTCGTCAATTTCAGGATTCAGGTAATACAGGATTCTGGATGCATTGACGATCGGCCCTCCCATTGTTGATCTTACGGAAACCGTGTACGTAATATTCTGATTTGAACTTCCGGTTGGACAAACGGTATGAGGGCCTGCATTTCCGGGAAGTCCATTGTTCCAGATGTACGTATAACTCAGGCAGTTGGGGCTGTTACCCAGAACGGTTGCGGTCAGATCACTGCACATTCCGGGACAGATCGTATCCGGGTCGGCATCAAGGTCAACCGAAAATGTGCAGTTATAGACCAGAAAGCTGTCCACAAGAATGAAATGCCAGATACTGTCGCAGTTGTCGGGCAGTCCGACATCCATGAAAACACTGTAGTAGCAGTTTTTGCTGAAACTCTTGTCCAGTTGTAGAATGAATACGTTGCTCGAGTCGGTTGAAGTGCAGTTTCCGCCTGAAGTGATGGAGATCACGTTGATGTTCGAAACGGGACCTGTAATGATGAAATCCCCCGGGTCTACGGAATCGCATCGTATCTTCTTTGAAAGGTTGATTTTTACGGAACCACTGTTGCAAAGTGGTTTCGGATTGATTGACATAACCGGCGGGATAGGAGCTATTTTTTCCGTCGTCCAGTCCGCATCCCAACCGCAATAAGTGACGTTGCCGTCCGATTTGAAATGAGCGGTTAAACAACCACTGGTCGCGACGACAGTGGGAGGAACGATGTTTCCGGTGTATCTACCCAACAAAGGTGAATTGGTGTCCGGACCATTGAACAGTCTGAGAAAGTCAAATCCGGAATCCACGCAGAAAGGTGAATTAAACTTCATCGTAATCTTTCCGCCACTGCATATGACAAAGGTGAAATTTTCATTGTTGCCGTAGGTAGAGGTTGTACTTCCTCCCTCGCTGTCCGTCAGTTTTCCCTCACAGTCAGAAGTGCTAACATTTGACATGTGATACGTGGTCTGGCCGGAAGAAGACGTCACCTGCAGTAAAAGCAAGATGAAAACAAGATATAGCGAGCGTTTCATCACGGTTTTTTAATAACAATGGACGGGGTATGGATGACATTGCTCCAGTGTCCGGCCCGATCCCGTATTTTAACTGTCAATGAGGCGTATTCCGTATCGCCATTTCCAAGGATGAACATGCTGTTCAGCACTATTTGCAAACTTCCCTGAATCGGAATTTCGTACCCCGGAGGAGCAAGGGGAGGAACGTGATACCAGTCCTCCTCATCAAGGCGACCGTCTTTTACCGAAAGTGAATAGACATCGGGATTCTCGGAACCGAGGTCTCCGTTCATATCTTTGTAGGTAATGGTCAGTGTCACACTGTTCTTGAAGTTTTCAACCACCATGGGATCGAGCGATACAAAGGCAATCTGTGGTTCCGGGCCCATCTCGACGATTTCCTCTTCTTTTTTGCTGCAGGTGGCAAAAAGGAGAACAAGGGAAACGATATAGATCGGATATTTCATGTTACAGGCTGTCAACTTTAAGGGTGAAATAAGAACGCATTATATCGTTTGTACCATCGTTGGGCACAATTGACGTGTCCTCCGGGGCCTCGTCCTGAAGGTAGGTTCGTAAAAAAATAAAGGTGCTGCTGGTATCGTTTGGAAAATTCAGTGTTGCCTTATGCGTGAAAGAGGTTGATTGATTCCAGAAGTCCTTTCCGCTTATTGGAGTGGAAGCGTTAATGGCAAATGATTCGGCCGTCGAAAAATCAAACAGTTCATATGAAGATTTTAACTCCATATAGGTAAAATCTGCAGGTGCAGTTTTGTCATCCGAAAAGGCAAACCAGAGATCAACCGGGCCTTTGGGGATGATGATGGGATTCGTTGGTTTGTTATCCAGTCTCGGCAGTGGATTTGTGGTACTTCCCGACGAAAAAGCCATTAGTCCTGTTACCTGAGGTTTCAGGTTGGAAGAACCGGGAAGGTTTCCATAGGTGTCTGGAGCTCCGGCATCGATCCATTCCTTAATCATTAAAATGTACTCATCCTTTTTATCATACCAGTCTGATTCCTGATCTACCACGGCAGGCATCAGGCCGGACGTATTGGGAATGTTAATTGTCAGCCGGGCATAGATGAGTGATTTTTCAGAATTCCCAGGTTCAACTCTGTATGTGTAGGTGTTCTGGGCATCATTTGTAATGACCGGATGTCTGACAAGGGTGTTGTACGAACTGTAAATGGTCCTGAAATCGGGAGGGAAATTACCGTCGTGACAACCGGAGTTTGCGCAGGTAATTCCAAATACCCCATCATACAAATACTGGAAACTTCCGGGTTCAAGCACAATCGGCTTGTTCGTGTCCACCGGAGGCAAAAGACCGGGGTTGTGATACGGGTTGTAGTTTACCGTTTCATCATCTTTTTTACATGACCAGACAACCATTGTGATAAGAATGGCAACAATCAGGGATGTGTTTTTAACGCTCATCTTACATTCTGTCAAATAAGGATCTGGAATCGGAATCAACGTATCCTGCACTTACAATATCGTTTTTGAAACCAAGTATTTCTCCTATTGTTATTACATTATCCGTCGTCATGCCGATCGGCATGGTTTCACTGCCAACCACCCTGTTTTTGTCCACTACGCCGTCAGGTCCGACCATCAGCGTGAATACCCGCGATGTATTCTGATCGCTATGGTCGTAGGCGAGAAATTCATTTTCCTGATCCTTGATGGCATTTGGAAGCAGATTTCTTCCACATTCTGGTGTGGCAATCAATACCGTTTTGCCTGCCATTTCAGGAATGGACTGAATGTGATCCCACAAGAATCCCACCGCATGATCCGCCCGATGAAGACTTCTGAGATACCCCGTGAAATTACTGTGGCAACCGTCGACATTTGTCAGGTTCACCACCGTCAGATTTGGTTTGAAATAGGAAAGAATCTCACAGGTGTACCCGATGTTTATGGCGTCGGAATTGTCGGTAACCGGCGGTTTTACAAAACCATTGCCTTTTTGGTACATCTGGCGCATAAAATCTTTTATTTCATTTTTTTCCTCGTCGGTATTGCCTATGGTTTCAAGGCCTTTACCAAAATTTTCAAAACTGTTGTCGAGGAAAAACTTCATCTGGTACATGGGGTCCAGTTCATCCTGAGGGTGGTAAACTTTTGCGTTCGAAAGGTATTTGCCCCCCAACTTATCGTTGAAGGTTACCGTTGGTGCGAAAAAATTGGCCCCGTAATTCGCACCATAATCCGGGTGTATTCCGTAATTAAGCAATGGCGTCGAGTTTCCGATGCCATTTCCCAAAAACCAAACCTTTGTAGCCTTGTACCCACCGTGACGCCTGGCATATTCAAAAATGGTTGGATTGACCGGTTTTTGCTTTAATCCCTGGGTCGTGGCCCTGCTTCCCTGAACCAGATTATTAAGTCCTCCGTAATGTCCGGCAGACAGCGCATTTACTTCTTTGAACAAGGTTCCTTGTTTTTGGAGGGTCTCGTTCAAAAGCATTGGAATGGGCGTCTGTCCGCCCGTTCCCGTTCCGTAAACAATCTTGGCAGCGGGAGCCTGACCTTCCAGCATGTTGTACATGATGTTGCCGGTAAAGGGAACACCCTGGCTGTCATCGAGGTATCGTTGCAAAACGGATTCCTGCTGCCTGACACCTCCGGCGAACAACACGTAAACCACGTATTCTGCCATTTGACTTCCGGTTGCGGCGAACAATCTTCCTGAGGGAAGAATGTAAGGCAGGCTCAGGGAACCTGCGGCGACCGCACCGGTGGCTTTCAGAAATTTACGTCTTTTCATATCAATAATATAAATATTCGTTTGCCAGTGAGAACGAGAAGTACACCAGTTCAGGCGTTACATTCGGATTGGCCGAGATGTAATTCTTGAAGTATTCGATTTCGGCTTCGGTGGGGTTTCGGACTAAAAATCGCTGGTAGGTGTCAATGATAAAGGTTCGGATGTCTGCCCTCATTTCCGCCGCGGAAGGCATGATGACCCCGGGTTCATTCATGAAGTTGCTAATGATCACTTCCCGGGCAATTTCCTTGTCTCCAACCGATTCAATGCACTGTGAAATTTCGAATATTTGATTGGCACTCAGGGCCACCTGAAAGAGGTTGGCATGTAAAATAGCCACGTACTGCTGATTGGTTTTAAGTTTTAGTTTCCCTGCATTCGGCGGCAGGGATGTTACCGGATTTACCAGGTATTGCGGATCTCCTTTTTCCTCTTCCCTTTTACAGGATTCAAAGGAAAAACTAAGAACAACTAGTAGAAGGATGTTAATTAAAGTTCGCATATTCATTTGTAACGAGTATGGTTTTTTGCAAGGCAGGTAAATCGTGATCGAAATAAAATGCATTCAACCCGGCTTCAATTTCCTCGGTTATGGGTTCCCTCGAAATAAGTGTTCCGTATGTCCATCTCAGAATGCCTTCATAAAATTCCCTTGAATTCACAAGTACATCGATGTATTCACCTTTGTTCGAGGCATTTTTTCCAAAAATGACTGCCGGCTTATTGTATTCCACAATGTCGTAACCATTGTCAAATTCGCTTGAAGTGGGATAGCGTCCGAACAAATCGCTGAACGATGCCCGGATGAAATTAAAGGTGTTCATGTTAATTCTGTCATAAACCGCGTTGTCCAGTAATCTCGCAAATGCATCTTTAACCTCAATTTCACCTCTCATCATTTCTTCATCAATGGCCAACACGGCGTCCAGCTTTGCTATTTTCGATTTTTTGATGGCGTGATTGTACCAGTCACCGGCAAGCGAATCGTGAATGAGCTGACCCGAGATCAATCCACGTTCACGCCTGACATCACCGTCTGATGCGCCTTCGAGCATTTTCACCTTGAACAACTCATACAATCGGTTGTAATAGGCTGCTTTATATGAAGAATCTCCTACCCGAAAGGACTCGTCTTCCTGCAGCATGGTAACAAGACTGTCTCGGGATGCAAAGCTCACATTGGTCGCTCTGAGTTTTGCCACCTCTTCTTCCATTTCGACATCCAGTGGTTCCCGGCCAATCAAATCAATAAAAAGTCTGTTTACATAATTTTGAATAAGAACGGTTGAAATCTTTCCGTAATAAGGGGCATCGTTGTTTCCAATCAGGTCTCCCGGAACTTCTTCTTTTTTACACGTACTAAAAAACAGCAGCAATCCGATGGCTGCCGTGGTCCATATCTTTCCTTTAAGATTCATCCGGAGCAAATTATCTTACGTTAAAGTTAATGAATTAGACATAACCAGCACGTAGCTTTTTATATCAACAATGAATCTCTTCGGATGGTGCGGATTTCGAATTTTTTCTTTTTTCTGTTCATGCCTGTGGTTATGGGAAGCGTTCTTCTCTCTCACAGGTTTGATTCATTCACGTCATATCCTGACATAACCCTTGTCGGAATCTTGATTTTTCTGTTGCTTGGATACTGGTTGAATCACAATCGGATAGGTTCATTTCACCATGAAAATGCCGCATTTTATCTTCTGTTCATTTTTGCACTGGGTATCGGTTCATTCGAGCTTGGGAAATCTTCCGATAAACGCAATAATGCCAATCACTTTCACCAGTTTATCGTCAAAAACAAGTTGGATCGGTTTGTGGTGAGAATTGATAAGGCCCAGGCAGGAAAAAATACGAACAGGGTTGAATGTGAGGTAATCGGAATTATTAAAGACAACAAAATGGTCGAAACGTGTGGCCGTGTATTGCTTTTTTTAAGGAACGGGACCAAATCATCCCGATTGCGTCCGGGCATCGTGCTGTCGGTAGAAGCAGAGTTGAAGCCCATCCAAAATTACGGTAACTCATTTTTTTTCGATTGGAAAAAACACTATGAACACAAAGGAATCTACCATCAGGGTTTTGCAAAAGCGGCCACACAAATGCAATCCCCCGAAACACTCAGATTACGTCTGATTGAAGCCCTTGAATTCCTGCGCATAAAATTGAAGCAAAGACTGAAAACACACGTGCATAACGCAAAGACTTATTCACTGCTCAGTGCCATGATACTGGGAGACAAATCGACGATGTCCACAGAGACAAGAAACCGTTTTTCAAAAAGCGGGGCAATGCACATTTTGGCGGTATCCGGTTTGCATGTCGGCATCGTTTATTTAATGCTTTCGAAACTATGTCAACTGATTCAAATCCTGATTAGAAAACAGATCAATCCTACCATTTTCATCGTGTCAGGAATATGGCTCTATGCTCTGATAACGGGATGTTCGGCATCGGTACTGCGCGCCGCCTTTATGTTCACATTGCTCGCCTTTGCGCGTTCGACAAACAGAAGAGCAGACATGATCAATCTCATATCATGTTCGGCATGCTTGTTGACACTTTTGGATCCCTTAATTGTGTACCAAATTGGATTTCAACTCTCTCATCTGGCAGTTGCCGGCATTGTACTACTTTACCCATACATAAACGCCTTGATTTCATTCAAGTACAAAGTCATTTCCCATTTATGGTCGTTGATTTCGGTTTCTATGGCCGCCCAACTGAGCACCTTTCCACTGGCAGTTTATTACTTTGATATCTTTCCAAATTACTTTCTTTTATCGAACCTGATTGCAGTGCCCATGTCTTCGGTTATCATTTCGACCGGCATGGCTCTATTGGTTTTTTCGGATGTTGAATCCATTTCTTTTGTGCTGTCGAATGTATTGTCGGTCATCGTAGATTTTTTGAGGCATTCACTTGGGTTCATTTCTCAACTTCCCGGATCTGTTTTGGTTCTTGAATTCGATATCTGGGACGTTCTGCTGACCTATGCCTGCCTGGTTTTCCTGATCGTATTGTTAAACCAACCCGGAAAGAGACAACTCTATCTATTTATGGTTGCCGTCGTGCTGTCACTTCTGACTTCTCAGACTAAGGAACTGATGAGCACACATAGTACTGTTAAAACAGAAAAAGAACATGAAAGCACAAGGCGGCTTGCAACCGACCAATCAGTTCATCTTTAAGATAAAGGCTTTCTCGTTAAGTTTGATGATTTTCTTGAAATCGGGGAATGCTTCTGACTCGCTATTGTACGGACCGAGGTATACCTTATATAAAGAAGGGCCATTGGCGTCCTTGTCTCTCATGTAATAATAGTTGGCTGTAAATCCCTTGCTTCTCAGTATGCGCACGTTCTTTGCAGCGGCCTCGCTGTTTCCGTTTGAAGCATAACTTATGATAAAGCCTCCGGGAACGCTTGATTTAACAATTGGAGATTCCTGGTTGCGTTCCGGTTGTTTCTTTTCTTCTGTTTTCTCCTGACGCTCTGTGCGCTTTTCATTGACTCTTTTCGCAGTATTCTGAGCAGGGTTATCATTTTTTATAGAAGTGTTTTGCGCAGGGACTTCGGTTTCTGATCCTCGGTCATTTGTTTCTTCCGGCATTTCCCGGTTGTCCAGATCATCGGCGACTTCCGGTATTTCTGCCACCACTGTCTCGGCTTCCTTTTGATTGGTAGTAAGTACATATGAATATACGATATAGGAAGCAACGCTCAGGGTAATGGCCAGGGAAATAACCGAAAGGATTTTACTGGATCTGTTTTTACCGGTGAC